>NZ_JALKVM010000097.1:0-23167 GCF_057440575.1 Johannesbaptistia floridana | reverse complement strand
CTTTTGCAAGCCCCCACTATCATCGGTACTCCGATTATAGTGGTGGGATGTTGACGGGATTGTCTGGTGATTTATTCAACTGGATAATAGTGTTACTCAGTATATTTGTTTCTGGTATAGCATAACAATTTTTGGTTAACTTTTAAGACCTAACATTTGTAATTCATAGAGACTGGCGTATAAACCACCTTGGGCAAGCAGGCTGGAATGGTTACCGGATTGAATTATTTCACCTTTTTTCAGCACGAAAATTCTATCTACATTACGAATTGTTGATAGTCTGTGGGCGATAATAATGGCGGTGCGATTAACTAAAATTTTATCTAGTGCCTCTTGCACTTGTCTTTCTGTGACTACATCTAAGCTGGAGGTTGCTTCATCTAAGACTAATACTCGGGGATCCCGAATTGCTACCCTCGCAAAGGCTAATAGTTGTTTTTGTCCTGCGGAAAGATTGGCGCCCCGTTCTCGTAATTGGGTATGATACCCTTGTGGTAATTGTGAGATGAATTGGTCGATGTTGGTTAATTTTGCCGCCGCTTCAATGGCTTGTTGGTCAAAATCTTCTCCTAAGGCAATATTACTCTGGACATCTCCTGCAAAAATAAAGCTTTCTTGGAGAATTACTCCTACGTAGCGCCTTAATTCTTCTTGGGATAACTCATTAATATCTACACCATCTAAATAGATATTACCTTTGGTTGGTTCGTATAAACGACAAAGTAGGCGAATTATTGAGCTTTTTCCGGCACCTGTAGGACCAACTAAAGCAATTTTTTCTCCAGGTTTAATGGTAAAGTTGAGATTTTTGAGCACGTATTCATCAGGTTTATAGCCAAACCAGACGTTACAGAATTTTATCTCTCCAGCTTTAGTAATGGTAGAGTCAACCTTAGGTAAGGTTTTCAGGTGTTGACTGGGTAAGTCTTTGATTTCTACTGGTTCGTTTTTTAATTCGGTAATTCTCTCTATAGCAGTAAAGCCCGCTTGAAACATGGTAAATTTTTCCGCAAATTGTCTCAGGGGTTGGAAAAATCGCTGGGAATAGAGTATGAAGGCTGATAGTAATCCGAAATTTAGTTGGTCTTGGAGAATAAAAAAGCCTCCTAAACACAAGACGGCAGCGATTGCTGCTAAAGACACCCATTCTAGAGTTGCTGACACCGCTGAATCGCTAAAAATAGTCTTATTAATTTGTTCTTGGTAGCGATTATTAATGGCACGAAACATTTCCCCGTTGTATTTTTCTCGGCGAAATAATTGTACAATGTTGATTCCTACCACATTTTCCTGCAACATGGAGTTGAGTTTAGATAGTTCTTCTCTAGCGGCATAATTGGCTTGACGATATTGTTTTTGGAAGTAAATAATTAGTGCTGTTATCGGAATCAACATCAACACCAATATTGAGGCTAATCTCCACTCTAAAGCAAAGATAGTTACTGTAATTACCAAAATATAAATAAAATCGCTCACTATACCTATTGCACCACTGGCAAATACATCTCCCAAGGCTTCTACATCACTAGTTAGTCGAGTTACTAAACGTCCTACGGGAGTTCTATCAAAAAAGCTGGTACCAAGGGAGGTAACGTGTATAAATAAGTCGTCGCGTATAGATGCAGTTATTTCCTGTCCAATTCTCTGGACTAAATAGCCTTGGAAGGCGCTTAAAATTAGCTTAACTATGATGGTGATTAATAAACAAATTATTAATAGATTTATACCTTGGCTAAGGTCTTTGTCTCCTAGCCATTTCCAGGTTTCTTCACCTCTAAGCAATGAGACTGCTTGCCCCACAATTAAGGGCTGGACTGCCCCCGCTAAGGCCATGGGGATTAATAGTATAATGGATACAATAAATGTTGAACGATGATCTCGCACGTAGGGAACTAGTTTTAATACTAATCCCCAGTCGTTCTCACCTTGTGGGTTTTTTCTCTGGGAGAAGGCACTCATATAATTATTCTAGTTTATTTTTTTTATGCTTCCTTAATTCAACTTAACATATCTTAATTTTTCTACCCAATCGGCTAAATCATCTTGATTGAGTCGGTAACTAATGGGATGAGCAATTAATCTTGCTGTACTTTCGTAAAGGACGTCGGTTTCTATGAGACCATTTTCCTTGAGGGTACGTCCTGTGGACACTAAGTCTACAATCGCCTCAGACATTCCGGTAATGGGACCTAATTCTACAGAACCATATAGGGGTATAATTTCTACGGGTAAATCCAGTTGATAAAAATATTCTTGGGCACAGTTAACATATTTAGAAGCTACGCGACCATGGGGGGGTAATTCTACCGCACGACGATAGGAACTAGATTTAGGCACAGCAACAGACATTCTACAATAACCATAACCTAAATCGAGTAATTTTGCTACCCGGGGGTTTTTTTCCCTCAACACATCATCGCCAACCACACCTAGTTGAGCTTGACCATATTCTACGTAGACGGGAACATCTTGAGCACGGACTAGAAGAGCGATCGCCCTGTTGCTAGGGTCAGTAATTTGCAGTTGGCGGTTACTCTCATCTAAAAAAGCGCTAAAATCAAGACCAACTTCTTGCCAAAGTTTAATAGTATCAGATAGGAGAGAACCTTTTGGTAAAGCTATAGTAAGCATAAAAAGTTATTTTTTCGTTGATTTTTACTATAATAAATCGAAAGAGGACACAAAATATGCGTATTCTTTTGGTAGACGACGAACCGGAATTAACTAATCCGTTGAGTCAAATTCTTAGTAAACAGGGTTATCAAATAGAAGTGGCCTCAGAGGGGCAAACTGGTATGAATTTGGCTTTGAGTAAAGATTATGAGTTATTGATTCTCGATTGGATGTTACCCCATTATTCCGGGGTGGAAATTACTAAAGCAGTTAGAAAAGGAAAAAAACTTACCCCAATCTTATTATTAACCGCTAAAGATACTTTGGGCGATCGCGTTACTGGTTTAGATGCTGGTGCTGATGATTATATTCTAAAGCCTTTTGAACTCCCAGAATTATTAGCAAGGGTAAGGGCATTACTAAGGCGATGGCAATTTAAAGCTATGCCTGAGATTAAACAGCTAAAATTTGCTGATTTAGAGTTAGATAAAGATAACCAATTAGCCTATCGGGGAAATAGAGTAATTCAACTTTCGGAAAAAGAAGTTAAGCTACTCACTTATTTTCTACAACATCCAGAGCAAATTCTCACTCATGAACAAATTTATGACTATCTGTGGCCGGAATCTGAAAAACCTAGTAGTAATGTCCTAGCAGCCTTGATACGCCTCCTCCGGCGTAAAATCGAAGGCCAAGGAGAAAATCAACTAATTCACACTGTCTATGGAAAAGGTTATCGACTTAGCTTACTGAAGACATGATATGATGACTATGGTCTTTGATTCACAAGGGAAGCGGACTATGAGAAAAAAAATTGGCTTAATTTTAGCGGCTATCTTACTATTTTTCCTCGGTGGTTGTGTAGACTACGATGTAGGAATTAAATTTGATACACAGCATCAAGGCCAAATCGTCCAAAAAATCACCATGGGAAAACAACTAACTACTTTAAGTCAATTCCAAGCCGATGAATTACTAGATAGTGTAGAATCAAGAGTTAAACAACTCCAAGGCAAAACTCAAAGAATATCCGAAAGAGAAATCAAAGTAGTTATTCCCTTCTATAATGGTCAAGACTTAATTAGTAAATTTAATCAGTTTTTTACACCTAAGTTTGAGACTCCTACTGTGGATGCTATAGGTTTACTCCAATTAAATCCAGAAATATCTTTACAAGAAAGCAATCTGTTACTCTTCCAAAGAGAAAAGTTACACTTAATAGTTGATTTAACTTCTTTAGGAGTATTTTCTAATGAAGGAGATTTAATTGTAAGTTCTGGTTCTTTAGTCAATTTAGATTTTAGTTTAAATAGTCCTCTAGGGGCAAAAAGCGTCAAGAAAATGACTTATTTAAAACCTGAAGCAACTGAAAATAGTAAACAACTCGTTTGGCATCTAAAACCAGGGGAAGTTAATGAAATAGAAATAGTTTTTTGGGTACCAAGTAGTCTAGGAATTGGGTCAGTTATCATAGCTATCATTGTAATTATTGGCTTTTATTTTAAATATAAGCGCTTGCCTTGGACTATAGAAACAGCATAGGCAAAAATTAACCATACAGTTCAATTTAATTAACATCTTCCCATGATTAAACGTATTTTTTTAATTATAGTCACTATTCTGGTAGTGATGAATTTATTATTTTCCCTAGCAAGTAGTTTTAACCAACCCCAAGCACAAAGTCGTTTACAGTTATACCAAAGTGAAATCATTTTACAAGCTTCCGCATACGAAATGGAAGATGCACCTTTTAAAACTCCTGAATCTTTAATTGGTGAAGATGTTTATGCAAATGTACAAAAACAATATGAACAAGCTTTAGAAGAAACCCAAACTAATTTACAATTACTAACTCAACAACAAAATAGTTTAGAAACTAGTTTAAAACAACAGGAACAAGTAACTAATAGTTTAGAAACTAGTTTAAAACAACAGGAACAAATAATTAGAGGAATAAATAAATTAGAAGAGTTAAAAAATAAAATAAAATTAAAAATAGGATTGCTGAATATAAAACAAGGAGAATTAGAAGCAGGTTTAAGTAATTGGGAGAAGTCTTTAGAAATAGACAATCAGTCTAATATGGCCAAAACGGCCCAAGTTTTAATCGGTTTATGGCAGCAACCCTCTTCTATTCTACCTAATGCCGAAACTATTATTAAGTCAAATTTAGATGGTTGGTTTCGTGATATCGCCCTGCAACAACTATATCAACAAGAAAATAATCAAGCAGCTTTAAGTATACTGGAACAACAACAGCAAGAAAAGGCTCTAAAAGCAGTAATTAAACTGTCTTTGATCGGGATTACTCCTTTTTTAGGCATAATTACTGGGATTATTATCCTGATTATACTGTTAATACGCTGGAATTCCCAAGGGAAAGAAGCTTTATTAAGTCCTAATTCTGGTTATATTTGGTCTGTGCCTTGGGATGGGGAAATTGTCTGGCAAGTTTTAATTGTGGGGTTTTTCTTCATCAGTCAGTTTATCTTGCCTTTGGTGATTAGTTTTGTAGGGGTAAATCCTAATGATTTGAGTATACCTGGTCGTGCTTTATATGTACTAGTGACTTATTTGGGGATAGCAGGATCTAGTTTATTAGTATTGTATTTATCTATTCGCTCCTTTCGACCTTTGCCAGAAAATTGGTTTAGCATTAAATGGCGAGATAATTGGATAGTTTGGGGATTAGGGGGTTATTTTGTGGCTTTTCCCCTAGTTTTACTGGTTTCTATACTTAATCAGCAACTGTGGCAAGGACAGGGTGGTAGTAATCCTTTGATTTTGTTAGTATTAGAGTCACAGAATAAATTAGCTTTGTTGATATTTTTGGCTACAGCGGCAATAGCCGCCCCGATATTTGAAGAGATTATCTTTCGGGGCTTTTTACTGGCTTCTCTTACCCGTTATTTCCCTGCCTGGGGAGCGATTGTTGTGAGTAGTTTAATTTTTAGTACTGCTCATTTAAGTCTTTCGGAAGTGTTACCTTTAACTATGCTGGGAATGATTCTCGGTTTTGTTTATAATCGCTCTCAAAATCTCTTGAGTAGTATTTTACTCCATAGTCTGTGGAATAGTGGGACTTTGTTTAGTTTGTTTATTTTGAGTAGTTGATTATTTGTTAAACTACATCTACAGTTCAATTCGGTTTATTTGTGTTTAGATATTTCCATTTTTAAGTGCGATCGCGAAAAGATATCGCCTAGGAGGGAGTGCGCGATATCTCAACTCCAATCTCCACAAGATTTTTAGCTACTTTTTCACTCCGTCAGCTTCCACACTTTCAAATCCTTACTGAGTAAGAGATGGGGGTGCAATAAACTTACTCAAAATTGCCAGCGAAAGCGGAGAGCGCCAAGAGAGGCTGTTTTGTGGTCAATAATCTTGAGTTATTGGGAGGCGCTCTCCGCCACTTCACAAGTTATTTGTGACCCCAAACCATTAACTGGTAAAGGCTGGCAATTTTGAGCAGGTTTTCTCTCGCGGAAGTGTGGGAAGTGTGGGGAGGGGAGTAAACCTTGCCAAAATCTAAAAATTTATTGGGCTAAAGCCCTACTACAAACTCAGATCTTGCATCTTTACCTAATGTTACTGTGAGCAAACTTATCTTTTTTGTTTGGCAACCCAATCTATAAGATAGCTAATTTTTCTTTTAACTCTGCTTCTTTAATTCTAAATCCAGCACAAATAGCTAGACCGTTTTTTACAATAATAGGGCGTTTAATCAACATTGGATCAGCAGCAAAAGCTTTAATCCAATCAGCATCAGTGTAACTATCTCTGACTGCTTTTAGTTCGCGGTAAGAGTTACCTGATGTGTTGCGCATAGCTTTAGTGCCTAGTTGTTCAGACCAACTTTGTAATATATTTATTGAAGGTACATTTTCCTTGTAATTGATAAACTCGTATACTATATTTTCTTTCTCAAACCAACTACAGGCTTTTTTACAAGTTCCACAGTTGGGAATTCCATAGATTTGAATGATCATTTTTAATTTTTCTGAAAGTCTAGTTAATAGAAAACATATTTTAGAAATCAAAAAATTGAGTAATTTTTGACCAAGCGGCGTCGGTTGCCACAGGATCAAAACGATAGCCATCATCACGCATAAAAGTATGACTAGCTTCATATTCCTCAATCTGGTAATTTATTTTATGTTCTTGTAAAGCTGAAACAATTACTTGACGTCCTTCTTGAGGAATATGAGGATCAAGAGTACCAAAAATAAATAAAATCTTGCCTTTGATTTCTCTAAGTCTTGGGAGAGTATCAGCAGTTTCTCTACCTAATTTACCATTGTGAATTCCGGTAGGATAAACACAAACAGTAGCTAAAACAAGATCACTTAAAGCAGCGCGACAAGCTAAATGTCCACCGATACAAAAACCGATCGCACCGATTTTCCTTCAAAAAGGGATAAAAATTAATCATCCATCTAAGAGGTTAGGTATATCTCCACAACCACCAGGAATAGTTCGGCGGGTATATTCTCCTCCCCAGGCACATAAATAGTACCTTTGTTCTTTATTCAAATTAACTACATTAGTTAAGTCAGCCTTTTCTACCACTGTACCTGTATACTCTCCCGTTTGATAGTTAGGATGATATTTACGACTTCGAGGACTTGCTGTGTCCACAGAACCATAAAACAAACGTGTGTTTTTTAAATCAGCACCACTAAGGTCGGCTTCATAGAGTATGGTGCGACTTAAATTAGCTTTCACTAAATCAGCATTACTGAGATCCGCACGGACCATATTAGCCTCACTCAAATCTGTCCATCGTAAATCTTGTCCGGATAAATCAGTACCAGCAAGCATTACTCCTAAAAAGATAACTCTAATTCCATAAGCCCTATCTTCTGCGTAGTTACCTAGTCCATCTAACATTGGTCTTCCTAATCGGCTATCTCTTCTTAAAGGAGTTACCAAGCGAGATTGGGAGAGAAAACGCAACACTTTAGCTTTTCCACTAGAATCGACACTACTGAGTATAGCGGAGGTACGTCCTTCGGCGATCGCCCTTTCTTGAGGCCAATCTTCCAGTAATCCTTCTTCATTGAGGGCTAATTCTGAGACTCCTTGAAAATAGGCGTCGATGGTTTGTTGTTGGGTAATTCGATTTTGCTGTATTGTTAAATCTCTAGAGATTACGTACTGTTGCCATGCTACGTATACGGCTAACACCGCGATTAAAATCTGTCCTAAGGCCCCAAACCAATCTGCCCAGGAACCGAATTCATCCCACTTAATTTGATTTAACCAGCCTCCTATTATCTTATAAACTCCAATATATTTAAATAAGCCGAGTATTGCTAAAATCAGACCAGTTGTACCTAAAATACTTTTACGTTCATTAGGGGTTAAATATACTAATAACCAAGCTTTTACTGCTGGTAAAAGAATCCGCAAAGAGAGTAAAACAGAGAAGATTGCACCTGATAACCCTATCCAAGTTAATTTTAAAAAAATACCAATACCCATCAAGCTTAAGCCGAGAATCAGTAAAGCTATGGGGGAACCTGAGGGATATTGAAGATTACGTTTACTCCAAATATGTCCAGATAGTTTTGATAGTTCCCAAGATTCTTTTTTAAAATTAGTTTTCTTGCTTGGTTTTTTAGGAGAAGAGTGTGAGTTTTGATGATTAGCTTGTGTGTCAGCTTCTGGTTTTATATTCATATTCAACTTGTTTAGTAGAAATCAGATGCCGATATAATTATATTAATTTTTCCCCAAGTGCGGCTAATCATGACTTCTGTGTTGTTTAACTCAAAGGAGCGTAAATCAATTTTATTTTCATAAACTTCTTTTAAGCTAGTTTCAAAACCTGAGGGAATTTTGCCTCCTAGTAATTGCTTCATGGTTGTTTCCATGACTTCTAAACTGCTATCTTCTGCAAATACAGCCTGAGTTTGGCGCATTTCTTCTGTAGTTGTGTCGAATGTATATCTAACGTTTACTCCTGTGGCTAAGTCTTGATAACTCCAAACTTTGGTATTAGGTCTACGTCCATTTTTTTGGATATCAGGTTTTCCTATAGCTTCAAAAATTTGACTTTGTTTCGCTCCAATGGTCAAATCAGGTATCCCCATAACTATTTGATTGGGTTGAGGGGGAGATTCCGGGGTAATCTCAGGAGTTGTTTCAACTTCTGGGGAATTTGTTTCAGATTCAGGAATCGGTTTACTAGTAGCGTAGGGTTCAATATTTTCTCCTAGATGGGGCTCTAAACTGATATTTGGTAGAGTAATAGGGTCTTTTGGTTCAACTACTGGTGGCTCAGGTTTTACGGTTTCTAGGACTTCAGGGACTTGATTTTTAGGAGCTAATAAATTAGCCGTTAGAGCTAGAATTCCTAGGATAATAATTCCCCCACCTAGAAATAGAGGTAAGAGTAATTTAAGAGGAGCAGAGGTATTTTCTACTGTGGGGTAATCAATGGCTACGGTAGGACCGCTAAGGGGTGTTGATTTATTCTCTTCAGTAGTTTTTGGTGTTAACACTGCTGTTTGATGATTATTTATTGATGTTGGTGTCAGGGCGGCTAACATTTCTTCTGCGGTAGCAAAGCGATCGCGCGGATGAAAGCGTATTGCTCTATCTATTACTGAGGCTAAGTTAGAGTGTAGTTCTGGTGCCTGTTTTCGCCAAAGTATTTCTCCTGTCTTACTATCTGTTTCTAAATCTTGTGGATGACAACCAGTCAGAAGGTAAACTGCGGTTAATCCTAGACTATAGAGGTCGCTGGAGTATACTGGACGTCCTGCGGCCTGTTCCGAGGGCATATATCCTGGGGTTCCAATCGCTAAGGATACCGAGTTACTGTGTGGAGCTTGGGTAATAATTGCTTCTTTAACTGCGCCAAAATCTATTAATACTGGTTGGCGATCGCTGTGGCGTAGGAGAATATTTTCTGGTTTAATATCGCGGTGAATAATTTTATGGTTATGTGTATAGGCCAAAACTGGTAAAAGTTTAGTTATGATATCTTTTACTGTTTCTTCTGAGAATTTTCCTTCTTTTTCTTCTTTTTCTTGTAGATTTACTCCTTGTATCCATTCTTGAACCAGATAAAAGTTACCTGCTTCAGTAAAATAAGCATATAAACGAGGAATTTGGGAATTGTTTTCTCCCAATTCTTCTAAAATTGCCGCTTCTCGTTGAAAACGATCTTTAAGCCAAGGTTGAGGCGGTTGAATTGCTGGTTTTAGTTGTTTTATTACACATTTACGTTCAGAAGGCATATGAGTATCTATCGCTAAAAGTGTTTCTCCAAAACCACCTCTGCCTATAGTTTGGAGTATGCGATAACGATTATTAAGTTTAACGGTTTCTTTCATATATACTTCGCAATCCTATAATTTTAACTAACTTTATCGGATTTCTCCACAACCGCTTAGTTGTTGACAATCTCAAGTATCTAGCTATGCTCTTTAAGTGGATTCAAAGATTTATCAAGCTATAAGTTTATGTAAACAGTTATTTTTCTTAGGGTAACAAAAATAGCAGGAAATTATTATTTTCCTGCTAAATAAATAACGGTTGCCTCATCTAGTCTAAAACGATTGAAAATAATTTTGCTGTTTTTATTCTTTAAACTACTTGGATGCTTTGATGAGTAAAAGCTTTTGCCGAACCTTGAAACTGAAGGATTAAAAATACATTGCCTGCATTGGTACCATTAGGGTCAAAGAAAAGCTGTTGTTGTTGTTCATCATACAAGAATTGAGGTTTATTTTCTGTTGCCGTGGTGCCAATAACTAAATTGTCAGATGATAGAGTGCCCAAAGGCAATCTAGAGCTAAAATTTTCCCTAGAAACGAATATTAAATCCTGATTTGAAAATCCTTTGATGATATCTTGTGCTTCTTGAGGGCTATTGAAGAGGAAAATATCATCACCTTCTAAACCAATCAAAGTATCTTCTCCTTCTCCACCAACAAGAGTATCTATCCCTTTACTACCTATAATAGAGTCATTACCCTGGTTACCAATCAGGAGGTCATTGCCGCCTCCACCTACTATTAGGTCATCGCCTTCATCGCCTTCTATCCTATCGTCTCCTCCTTCTCCCACGAGGCGATCATTACCTTCGTTACCAATGAGGAGGTCATTGCCGCCATCACCTGCTAGTTGGTCATCGCCTTCACCTCCTTCTAGAGTATCGTTTCCTGCCTCTCCAAAGAGGCGATCATTACCTTCATCCCCTCTAAGTAAGTCGTCATTATTGCCACCGTCAAGGACATCGTTATCAGTGCCGCCTTCTATCGTATCGTTGCCTGTTTGTCCAAAGAGGATATCATCCCCTTGGTCCCCTCTAAGTAAGTCGTCATTATTGCCACCGTCAAGGACATCGTTATCAGTGCCGCCTTCTAGTGTATCATTTCCTGCCTCTCCCAAGAGGCGATCATTACCTTGGTCACCTCTTAGTAAGTCGTCATTATTGCCACCGCGAAGAAAATCGTTATCAGTGCCGCCTTCTAGAGTATCATTTCCTGCTTGTCCAAAGAGGCGATCATGGCCTTGGTCCCCTCTTAGCGAGTCATTATCATCTCCGCCTTCTAGTCGATCCTGTGCTGAACCCCCGATTAGAGTATCGTCTCCCTCTTTTCCTACAAGGCGGTCTTTTCCTGCTAATCCATTAATATAATTGTTAAAACTATTTCCCGTTAGAGTATCATCACCAGAAGTTCCTATGATTCGATTATTTACGTTAGGAGGATCTGGGGATGTTCGGCTTTCGATAATCTCGATAACTTGATTGGCTTTTACATTTAAGACTTGTTGTTCAATACCTGAAGGCCACTGTACTGTAATATCTGCCTTTTGTTCTGTATTCAATCCGAAATGTAACCTTGAGTGATTCTGACCATAACCGTGCATTCCACCAAAGTTTTCTTGTATCTGAGTTTTTCCATTATCAGTTGTTACATAAACTCTAGCTCCCACTCCATCACGATTTGATTGGGTCCCTTGTAAATCAATCTGTAGCCAATTATTTTTATTACGTCTATTTAGAAAGAGGTGATAACCTACTTGTTCATCAATATCAGGTCTAGTGACTACTATATTACTCGTGAATATATCAATAAAACCATCATTATTTAAATCTGCGGTGGCAATGATTGGATGAGAATCTAGTAAAGTGCCAGTATTGCTTCCTTTTGTTACTACCTTTGCACCTCCTGCTTGAGAAACTTCAGTGAACCCAGCATTTCCATCATTTTCCCAAAGCCTACTAGTTAGACCGACTTTACCTGATGTGGTTATATACAAATCTCTATCACCATCGTTATCAAAATCTTCAGAGACAACATCAGCAGCAAAAATAGGTTGATTTAAACCAGATTCTTGAGT
This sequence comes from Johannesbaptistia floridana, assembly GCF_057440575.1. NCBI lineage: Bacteria > Bacillati > Cyanobacteriota > Cyanophyceae > Chroococcales > Cyanothrichaceae > Johannesbaptistia > Johannesbaptistia floridana. The sequence continues at coordinate 11,194 of NZ_JALKVM010000097.1, read as the reverse complement.
TTTATCTACATAAGAATTTGTTTCAGGTTCATACATTAATAGAACCGGAGTCATTGGTTGACTATCTCTGGTATTTTTCCGTAGAACTAAAATATCAATAAATGTGTCACCATTATAGTCTTCTAAATCAAAACTTGTTATGCTTTCCCGACCATCTCCTGGAACTCCTAAGATAGGCTCTAATTTTTGATTTGATTGCTTTTCATAAATTTGAAGATTCGTACTATTTTCTATAAAAACAAAATCATCCAAATTATTTCCATATAAATCTGAAACCCCATTAACCCAAGAATAAATTCTTTGGTTACCAAAATCTTTGACGAATTGGAAACGATTATTTCTTTGAAGATATAAAGATGTTTGGTCTAATCCTTGGTTAAGAAAATGTATTCTTCTTTGTTTATCTTCTTCATTAACTGCCTCTTGTATAATCCGTCCTAACTGGAGTATTAAATTATTTTGCAATAAATCTAAACGACCATCATTGTCCCAATCATACCAAAAAGCACCTCTACCTCTTTCTTGTGGTTTTGGACGACGACCATGATCATGATCATCATATTTTTCTTTGCCTAGGAAACCAGCAACTCCATACTGTTGTGCTCTTTCTACTAGTTGTCCGTCTATGTTTTCGTAGAAAACACTTTCCGTTGGACCACCTGATGCTACAAAAACATCTTTATCTCCATCATTATCAAAATCAGCCCAACTCATCCCATGAGTATCGACGTTAATTTGAAAGTAATCAGTTTTTACCGAAGGTGCTATGTCAACAAAAGTTCCATCTTGCTGGTTAATATATATTTTGAGTTCATTTTTAGGGTTCTGCCACCAATGTGTACTGACGATTAAATCTGACCAACCGTCTTGATTATAATCAACCCAAGCGGTACTATAGGCTAAGCTTTCAGACCTGCTACGGTCATAAAAAATACCTGAGTTATTTATTATGTCTCTAAATTGCCTAACTTTCATATTTCTTTTTTCCTTAATTTACATTTATTTAAAAATAACATGTATTTTAATTATTTAATAATTACTTAACCATTTTTAAACTTAGTTATTTTTTCGGTGTATTTCCTTACAGGCAATAATCATTTTTTTTCAAAAATTAATATATTAAGTTGATAGTTAAATACAAATAATATAGCAATAGACATGTCTATTAGGACCCATAAGTTATCGTTTTTAGGGAACTTCTGAACAGGGAACTTAACCTCAGACCAAAGCATCTTTACCCAAAGTTACTGGTGGGGGTTGAGTAATGAGTAATGAGTGAGGAAGTAATGAGTAAAAGAATTTATGTTAAACCCCTAGGAGACAAAGATTATAGAGAATTAACCATAAAGGACATTTTTCCTTAAAAATTAGTACATAAGTTCTGGTGGAAGATATGAATAACGCGGCTTACAAGCCTTGGAGGAAACCTCCCTCGGACAGCTATATATCTATTTATAAACCCGAGAAAATAAAATTTAATCATATCCTAAATCAACTAAATTATTATTCGTTAACATACTAGTTCGTTTATTGCTTTCTTGGTAATAATCACCTACAGTAGTATCAATGAATTCTTTCCAATTTCTTTCAATTGATTTACTAAATTTTTGAGGTATAAAAATATTTAATATTTTAGCTGTTTTATGATTTATTTTTAATATCTTTTTGGGTACTGATTCTGGTTTATTTCTCAAAGTTAATTTATTTAATTCTCTTAAAAGTACAAGTCTACTTCCCTCTAACCCCACATTTTTATTACTAGTTGCATTGATTTTTTTAACTGGTAAATCTAGAAACTTATATAAAGTTTGCCAGAAGATATGCTCATCTTTTTTTAATTTTTCTAAGGGTAAAACCAATACCTGATCTTTACCAAATAGAGATTGATATTTTTCTATTAAAATATCAAACTTGAGATTTGACAAGTTACCAATAGAAGGATGTGTTACGATATCCTTATCCCCCACATTAATAAATTCTTCAATTCCTAATGTGTGTCTCATAATTAACATTTGTTTATAAGCTGACAACAGCATAGACTTTTGTTCTCTAATCATTATCAACACTTTAGCATTTGGAAAAGTTAACTTAAGTCTTTCTGCTATTTCTTGAGGGAAAAAAAGATGATAGTTTTTGGGGGTATAAAAAAAACAACCGCTTAAAAACTCATTAGATAACACCGGAAAAAGACCGTTTTTTAGAGCATTATTTATGCCTGGCATAAAAAAGTTTTGGACTTCTGTATGAGAAAAATTAGGGTTTGTGATAAATAAATCAGTAGCTTTCTCACAAAGACCATCTTGATGAGGCCAGGGAACTGAAAAACCAGTATTTTTATCTAAAAATACATCTGATTGGATCCAAGTTGAAGCAGTTTTGGGATATCCGATATGAATTAATAGGTTAGAATCATTCATTAGTATAAATTGCTAACTAAAAAAGTGTTTTATAAATAGTAACGCCTATTTACTTAATTTAAACATAAAATAGTTTTAATATCAGGGCCTACAGGGATTATGCCGCCTGGATTAAGAGGAAATAAATTTCCGTAGTAATCTTGTTTTATTTGTTCTAAGTTACAAGTATTAGCAATACCAGGTAATTTATAAATTTGACGCAAATAGCGACTTAACTGAGGATAGTCAGTGATTCTTTTGAAGTTACATTGAAATAAACTATAGTAAACTGTATCAAAGCGAAAAAGGGTGGTAAAAAGATGTACATCAGCCAAGGTTATCTGTTGACCAAAAAGGTAATTTGTTTGTTTCAAGGACTCTTCTAACATATCTAGGGTATGAAACAAGGCCGTTACTGCTTGAGTATAAGCCTCTTGAGTTTGAGCAAAACCACAGCGATAAACACCATTATTGACTGTATTGTATATTTTTTGATTAAGTTCTTCTATAGATGCTTGGAGGGAGTCTGGATAAAGGTTTAATTCAGGATTACTTGCCCATTGATTAAAAGCACAATTGAGTATCTTAACAATTTCTGCGCTTTCATTGTTGACAATGGTTTTAGTTTGAGTATCCCATAACACCGGGACAGTACAACGACCTTGGTACTTTGATTGGGATAATTTATATAATTCTGGTAATGTATAACAATTTTCCCTGGGTTTTTCCATCACCCAAATACCACTGTTGCTATCAGGAATAACTAGAGAAACAGGAATTATGGTTTCTAATCCTTTGAGGGCGCGGACTACTAAAGTACGATGTGCCCAAGGGCAACTCAATCCTACATAGAGATGATAGCGTTGAGTAGCGCTTTGATAGGTATGATTGGGCTGATTATTAATGGTATTTCTAAACTGGCTTTCTGGACGAATATATTCTCCAGATTTATTTGTGGATGCTAATCTAGACATCATTTGTTGCCAAAGAGCGTTCCAAAACCACTTAACTAACCTGATTTGGTATTTAGCGGGGAGGGATTTATTTGACCGAGACATTAAACAAACTGGTTAATATTTAAGTTGAGTGAATTCAGCATAACATTTTGATCAGGAGATAGGCAAAAGATAAAAACCCCGAAGTTTAAAACTCGGGGTTTCTACTAAATCATTTTAATAACTGAACAATTAATTAGTTAATAGCTTAATTGACTTACTATCCTTCGCTATCAATTGTCAGTAATTTCTTTTGTTCAGCTTTAGAAATGGCTACTTGGCCATTTTCGTCAATATCAACAATGGCTTTATCACCTTCTTTGACGTTACCTGAGAGAATTTGCTCAGCGAGAGCATCTTCTAGTAAACGCATGATAGCGCGACGTAGAGGACGTGCTCCGTAAGCAGGATTATAACCTTCTTCGATGAGACGGTCTTTAAACTTGTCAGTAACTTCTAGGGTAATATCCTTCTCGGTGAGACGTGCAAAAACATCTTTGAGAAGAATTTCGGCGATTTCGGTGACTTCCTGTTTGTTTAGTTGACGGAAGACGATAATTTCGTCAATCCGGTTAAGGAATTCTGGACGGAAGTAATTTTTCAATTCCTCGTTAACTAGGGCACGGATGCGATTGTACTGAGATTCTGTTTTATCTTCAGCAAATTCAAAACCGAGACCACCGCCTCCTTTTTCAATTACCTTGGAACCGATATTAGAGGTCATAATTAGTAGAGTATTTTTAAAGTCTACAGTGCGACCTTTAGCATCAGTTAGACGTCCATCTTCAAGGATTTGAAGTAACAGGTTAAAGACATCAGGGTGAGCTTTTTCGATTTCGTCAAATAGTACGACTGTGTAGGGACGACGACGGACAGATTCAGTTAGTTGTCCTCCTTCGTTGTAGCCCACATATCCTGGAGGAGAACCAATCAATTTGGAAACGGTATGACGTTCCATATATTCTGACATATCCAGACGAATCATCGCCTCTTCTGAGCCGAAGAAATAGGCAGCTAAAGACTTAGTCAATTCAGTTTTACCTACTCCCGTTGGTCCTGAGAAGATAAAACTAGCGATAGGACGGTTAGGGTTTTTCAGACCAACTCTAGCGCGTCGAATAGCTTTAGATACAGCTTTAACGGCGTCTTCTTGACCAATTAAACGTTCATGGAGGGTATCTTCCATGTGGAGCAGTTTTTCTGATTCTGACTCGGTTAATTTGCTTACTGGTACACCTGTCCAAGAGGCGACGATGTGAGCAATTTCTTCGGAGTCTACCACTTGACCTTCAGGGTTATCTTCTGATTTTTTGGCACTGGCGATCGCTCTTATTTGGGCTTTTATTTCCATTTCGCGATCGCGCAACTCTCCTGCTTTATCGAAGTCTTGGGATCTTACTGCTTCATCTTTTTCTTTAAGAATTTCCCGTAGTTGTTTGTCTAACTCTTTAGCTGCTGGTGGTAGCTGTGAGTTAATCAAACGAACTCTAGAGCCTGCTTCGTCGATCAAATCTATGGCTTTATCTGGCAGATAGCGGTCTGATATGTAGCGATCTGACAGTTTAGCTGCTGCTTCTAGGGCTTCGTCTAGTATTTTCAACTTATGGTGTTGTTCATAGCGTTCCCGCAGTCCATAGAGAATTTCGATAGTTTCGGCCACACTAGGTTCTCCCACCATTACTGGTTGGAAACGTCTTTCTAGGGCGGCATCCCGTTCTATGTGTTTCCGATATTCATCTAGGGTTGTGGCTCCGATACACTGTAATTCTCCCCTTGCTAGAGCTGGTTTGAGGATATTAGCTGCATCGATTGCTCCTTCTGCTGCTCCTGCCCCTATCAGGGTATGTACTTCGTCTATTACCAGAATAATGTTTCCTGCTTGACGAATTTCGTCCATAATTTTTTTCAGACGTTCTTCAAATTCTCCTCGATATTTAGTTCCTGCTACTAAAAGCCCGATATCGAGAGTTACTACCCGTTTTTCTTCGAGGATATCTGGTATATCTTTGTTTGCGATCCGTTGGGCTAAGCCTTCGGCGATCGCTGTTTTTCCTACACCTGGTTCTCCGATTAGTACGGGATTATTTTTGGTTCTGCGTCCGAGAATTTGAATAACACGCTCGATTTCTTTTTGTCTCCCTACCACGGGATCTAATTTTGATTCACTGGCTAGTTGAGTTAAATTCGAGCCGAATTCATCTAGGGTTGGGGTTTTGTTTCTCCCTTGGGCGGTAGACCCGGCGGCTACTTCTGCCGTTTCCCCTAACATTCTAATTACTTGGGTCCGTACTTTTGATAAATCTACGCCCAAGTTTTCTAGAACTCTTGCTGCTACGCCTTCTCCTTCGCGGATTAAACCTAACAATAAGTGTTCTGTCCCAATATAATTATGTCCTAATTGACGTGCCTCTTCTAAAGACAGTTCCAGGACTCTTTTCGCTCTCGGGGTAAATGGTATTTCTACGGCTACGAAGCCTGAGCCTCTGCCGATTATTTTTTCTACCTCAGTGCGAGCATCTTTAAGATTTACACCTAAATTTTTGAGCACTTTGGCTGCTACGCCTGTTCCTTCTCCGATTAATCCGAGAAGAATTTGTTCTGTGCCCACGAAGTTATGACCCAGGCGACGAGCCTCTTCCTGGGCTAACATGATTACTTTTATGGCTTTTTCTGTGAAGCGTTCAAACATAATGTTATTCGACACCTGCTGTTTCCCTTGTAAGCCGATTCTAGCATAGCCTCACTAGCAAGATGTTGTTTTAAGTACAGCAAATCATTTTAATTTAGTCTTCTTTTAAGATTTTTTTGCCCTATCTACTATATTCCATTGATACTCAATTAAGCGTTTTTGCAATTTATCTATCTTAATTTCTAGCATTTGAGAAAATTCTGGTTTATTTATCCCACTTAACCACAAAATTAAGGCATCTTCATTAGTTTTGTGGTAATATCCCTTTCTTGTCCCAGCCATTTTAAATCCAAATTTTTGATAAAGAGAAAAAGCAATATGATTAGAATTTTTTACTTCTAGAGTAGCTCGCTGCAATTCATTTATATAGGCTTCCTTTAATAAATTAATCAGTAATAATTCTCCTAAACCTTGGCCACGATAATCGGGATGAATTGCCAAAAGGGTAATATGAGCTTCTGACAAAATTGCCCAAAAACAACCAATACCTATAATTTGGTCTGTTGATGGTAAAGACAAAACTAAAGAAGTACTATTAGGACTGTCTATTTCTCTTTGATAGCCGCTTAAATTCCAGAGTCCACCTAGGCAGATTTGATCTAAAGTAACGACTTGTTGTAAATGTTTAGTTTGCAGTGATTCTAAATACAGTTCCAATTTTTCTATCTAAGCAATAAATAATTTAAACTAAAATATGTATTAACAATAACAACTCAATCTAAAGAGCGACTCACACTAAAAATGGTATCAACAGAAGCAAAATTTTTAAATTCAGGGGCTGATTATTTAACAACAGGGGCAAAAAAGCCAACTTCCGTTAATCAATACTTACTGCCAATGACGGCAAAAGTCAATAGGCAAGATCACCTGGAAATAGGTGGTTGTGATGTGATCGAATTAGTAGAACGTTTTGGTTCACCCTTGTATATCTTAGATGAACAGTCCCTGAGAAAAGCTTGTCAAGAATATCTCGGGGCTTTAAAACAATTTTTTCCAGGACCATCTCAAGTAATTTATGCCTCTAAAGCTTGGAATTGTTTAGGTGTTTGTAGTATATTAGCTGACGAAGGTCTAGGATTTGATGTGGTTTCTGGAGGAGAACTATACACAACCCTACAAGCTTTAAGAGAAATGGGCAAGTCAACAGAGGGAAAAATTTATCTTCATGGGAATAACAAATCTTGGGAGGAGTTAAAACTAGCAATAGATAATAAATGTACAATAGTAGTAGATAACTGGTGGGAATTAGAACAATTAGCCGCCTGGAGTGGGGAATCAATTAGAATTATGCTCAGGCTAACCCCAGGAATAGAATGTCATACCCATGAATATATCCAAACAGGACATTTAGATAGTAAATTTGGTTTTGATCCCCATGATTTAGAAAAATTATTTGCTTTTGTAGCGAAGGTATCCCATTTAAATTGTGTGGGTTTACACGCTCACATAGGCTCACAAATTTTTGAATGTCAACCTCATCAAGATTTGGCTAGACTAATGGTAAGTTGGCAAAAACAAGCTAAAAACCATGGTTTAGCAATAGAAGAGTTAAATTTAGGAGGGGGGTTAGGAATTCGTTATACAGAAACAGATGATCCCCCAAGTATTCAAGCATGGGTTGAGCTAATTAGTGTAGGAATAACCGAAGCTTGTCAGGCAGAAAATCTCCCCCTACCAAAAATAATTATTGAACCGGGAAGATCTCTGATAGGAACTAGTTGTGTAACAGCTTATACAATTGGTAGTCAAAAAACAGTTCCCGGAATTCGTAAATATATTTCTGTAGATGGTGGAATGTCTGATAATCCTCGCCCAATTACCTACCAATCAGAATATCGCTGTTGTTTGGCTAATCAGATGTCAGCTCCAGCTACAGAAACAGTGACTATTGCCGGAAAACACTGTGAATCAGGAGATATTCTCCTTCAAAAAGCTAATTTACCGGAAACTAAACCAAAAGATATTTTAGTGGTAATGGGAACAGGGGCTTATAATTACAGTATGGCCTCTAACTATAACCGTTTACCCCGTCCAGCGGCGGTATTGGTTAATCAAGGAGAAGCTAATTTAATACTGCGCCGAGAAAACTATCAAGATTTATTACATCAAGATCAACTTCCAGCTAGGTTATTACCAAAAATATAAATGGCGAATCGCCAGTATCTAGAGCTAATCAATCACTAGAAAGTTAAATGTCTGCATGGGTTTCCTCTGCTACTTATATTCTCTCTAACTTCTGGCTAAATCAAGGAATCGATTTAGCCATAGCCTTTTTCATTTGCATATTATTGCTAGTGGTAATAGGCGATCGCCATACACGTGGAATGATCCAAGGATTAATCGTAATTATGATTGCAGCATTTATTAGTAAAAGGCTGGGATTAATGTTAGTCAATGCTGTCTTAGAAAAGTTTGTGTTAGGGGGAACTATTGTTATAGCAATAAGTTTCCAATTGGAGTTACGGCGGTTTTTAGAAAAATTAGGCAGAGGAGAAATTAGGTCTTTATTTTACAGTTCTCGCAAACTATCTGTAAAAACTACTAGCATTATTGATCAACTGATAGACGCGGTTAAAGATCTTTCTCGAAATCGGATTGGGGCATTAATTATTATTGAAACTAATAACCCAATTAATCCTCAATTTCTCAGTAGTACTGGAGTAAGACTAAATGCTAATGTTTCTAAAGAGTTGATTCAAACTATTTTTCAAAAGAAGACTCCCTTACACGATGGAGCGATTTTGATTAAAAATGGGAAGATTATTGCTGCCGGGGTGTTGATTATGAAGTTGTCCTGCCGTACGGCGCCTTCCCAGTATGGAACTCGCCATCGGGCAGCCATGGGGATCACTGAAAAAGTAGAAGATGCCTTGTGTATTGTAGTATCAGAAGAAACTGGCTCGATTTCTTTAGTTGAAAAAGGAAATCTCAATCGCTTAACTAATACTGATCTAAGAGAGCAATTAGAGGCGAAACTAGTTCAAGCTACTAAGGAACCAGTGGAAACTTGGGGCATTTTGAGTAAAATTACTCAAAAACTTCAAGGAAATTTATCAAAATCTTTAAAAAATAAATCGGCAGATATTCCTGGAAGTAGAGTAAACTATCGATCTAGGCCGATAACAAAAATTGTTTCTAAACTAAAACGTTGGCTCAAATTTTCCTCATCAACTTCAAAAGATAAAAAATGACAGTCAAGCCTATACTCAAAGATTTACCAGGAGATATTGATAAAGCCCGTTTACCTCAACATATTGCAGTCATTATGGACGGCAATGGTCGCTGGGCAAAACGTCAAGGAAAACCCAGAATAGTTGGTCATCAAAAGGGTGTAGATACCCTCAAAGAGTTACTACGCTGTTGTAAGGACTGGGGAATCCCTGCTTTAACTGTTTATGCTTTTTCTACGGAAAATTGGGGTCGTCCTCAAGAAGAGGTTAAGTTTTTGATGACTTTGTTTGAAAGGGTTTTGCGCCGGGAATTAAAAGAAATGTGTGAAGAAAATATCAGAATTCGTTTTGTGGGTAATTTAGATATGTTACCAAATTCGCTACAAGAAGAAATTAGGCGCTCGATGAAAGATACTCAAGAAAATCAAGATGTGGCCTTTACTGTGGCTACTAATTATGGGGGAAGACAGGAAATTATTCATGCTTGTCGGGCGATCGCTTCCCAAGTGGCGGCAGGGTTAATCACTCCAGAAGATATTAACGAGGAGTTATGGGAAAATCATTTGTATACAGCAGGACTCTCTCATCCTGATTTATTAATTCGCACTAGTGGGGAAATGCGTATTAGTAATTTTTTACTTTGGCAGATGGCTTATGCGGAAATTTATGTAACTGATACTCTATGGCCAGATTTTGATCGTGTGGAATTTCATAAGGCGTTAGTCGCTTATCAAAAAAGAGAGCGACGCTTCGGTAAAGTCAACGAGGAGAAATAGGTTGTGTCTATATTTAAATAACTCTGTTTTGTTTATGACTCTTTTTACTCTAGATTTTTCTTCTATTTGTCAAGTTACTGACGAGCAATTTTATCAATTATGTCGAAAAAACCCAGATATTAAATTTGAACGTAATGCTAAAGGGGAAATTATCATTATGTCTCCAACTGGTGGGGAAACAGGAAAACGCAATGCTAAACTAATTAGTTATTTAGTTATCTGGAACGAACAAACTAAATTAGGGGAAGTATTTGACTCTTCTACTTGTTTCAAGTTACCTAATGGTGCTAATAGATCGCCGGATCTTGCTTGGATTAAACAGGAAAGATGGGATGAACTAACTTCTGAAGAAAAAGAAAAGTTTCCTCCAATTGCCCCTGATTTTGTACTGGAGTTAATGTCTCCTAGTGATTCTTTGTCAAAAATCCAGGAAAAGTGCCAAGAATATGTTGAACAAGGAGTTCAACTTTGCTGGTTGATTAATAGAAAAAACCGGAGAGTAGAAATTTATCGACCAGAAACAGATGTAGAGTTACTAGATTCTCCGATTTGTCTTGTAGGAGAAAATGTTTTGCCTGGGTTTGTTTTAGATTTGCAAATTATTTGGGATTAATTAACTATCCTTTAGTTAATATTATCGAATAAATACATACTCAGATTGAGAAGAGTGATCTGCTTGATATTGATAATTATCAAGAGCAAAGTTTAATAGATCTTCGGGAGTCTCAATTTTATGTTTAACAATCCAGTTAGCCATTATTCCTCTGGCACGTTTTGCTTGAATCGGAATAACTTTTAGTTTTTCCAATCGCTTTTCTTTAAAAGTTATAGTCACTATAGGAAAACCTAACTTTTGAGTATCAATGACGGAGAAATATTCCTTTGATGCAAGATTAATTAATTTTGAAGGTCATGAAGCTTCATTTCCAGTAACTCGCGATCTTTACAGACGATCGCCAACATAGTTTGAATATTCTCATAACTAAATAACCTGATCAGCTTCTTCGGGAAAAGTTACATTCTCATAAACTAAAGAAATTGGACATCGAAAATTAACACTGGTTAATTCAACTTCTAATTCTTCTGGATTCTCACTTTCTTGGTCGATTGAATAGGGGGCTAAATACAGTTGAAAAATATTTACTCATTACTGCTAAAACTTGCTCAT
>NZ_JALKVM010000096.1:0-23181 GCF_057440575.1 Johannesbaptistia floridana | reverse complement strand
ATGAGCAAGTTTTAGCAGTAATGAGTAAATATTTTTCAACTGTATTTAGCCCCAATCATGACAATATTTTTGGTGTAAGGTGATTTCTTGTTCTAAAATAGCCTTAAGTCCATTAAGACCATATTTCATATCTTCAAAGGTACGAGATTTATAGACAGCAAGTCCATAGGCGCGGCTAAATTGGATTAAAAATAAGTAATCTTGCAACAAATATTCTTGAAAAACTGCTGGTGTTAGAGTCCCATCCTCAATAGCCATTACATAGGGGTGCTTTATGTAAGCATCCCATATATCACTAGCTTGTTGTTTGAGTCGTTCAAATAAAGAAGACATAAATCTAGTAAGTTGCCAAAAATAATATTGTTCTACCAAATCCGGTTATTATGGTAAACTCTTAAGAGTTAGAAACTTTAGTTTTCTCTACTTGGGATAAACCTAACTCAATGATTTCTTTCATCTTTTCCGGTTGTACATAGAGTCCTTGACCATCTTTTGAGCTAATTAAATATCCGTATTTTTGATTCATCGCCACTGCCAGGATATAGTAATGAACAAACATATAATCTTCTCTAAAAATTTCAATCACCACTGTGTTTTCATCAGCAAATACTTGATGTGTAAAACCAGCTCCAGCGGCGCCAATAATTATTTCTGCTTCTTGGAATATCTTAACTTTCTCTTTGAGGGAATACTTGGTCAGTGTAAGTATTTCAAATCCATACTTTTCTAAAATCGGTTTTAATTCTTCCTCGTTAGTAATATACCTTGTTTTAGCATCTTTTCTACTTATATAAATGCGTCTTTTTTTATTTGATTTTTCTTTTGGGACAAAATTTCTTTTAATCCATTCTACTGTTGGAGGATAAGTTATAAACAAAGAATGAATTCTGGTGCAGATGTGCAGTTTATCAAATTCATATACTCCTTCATCTAGAAATATTACTCTATCTAAACATCCGGCTATTTCCAAGCTTTCTTTGACAAATCCTTTGGCGTTTTTATGAAGAATGATTGGTAAACTATTTAAATGTGGATCATTTTCAAAAATATTCATTTTCGGCAACATCTGTATTAACCAGTGAAAATAGTTATCGGGATAAGATCCTAGAAAATATATTGCTTCTTTTTCTATTTTCGTTTTTTTTGTAAACATGATTTTTGACTCAAACTTAAGCCAATCTTGCACATCATAAATAGTTGGTAAGTTTGTATATCTAATACTAGCTGTGACTTCTTTCCAAATCTTTCCTTCAACAATCGGAAAATAACCTGGAATAACCACAGATACATTTTTAGCAGACACAATACCTACTTCGTGAGAATTTATTTTTTTGCTTTCAAGACTTTCTCGATTGGGAAATTCTTGCTTATACTTCTCTTGAAATGGTTCTTTAAGACAAAAAGGTGGCTCAATCACTACATTGTCTAGACTATATATATCTTTATGAGAAACCCCTTGATAATTTTGAGAAACTGGTATTGAACTGGCATCTACAAATCTGGCGGGCCCTTTTTTTAATAAATAAAAAAGCTGTTTAATATAGTCAGATAAATATTGTTTATAAATTTTGTTTACTTGAGTTTTGATGGCCATATAGCTAAATTTTCCTGTAAAATACTTTTTAGTATAAATTAATTTGCCAAAAAGTCAATTTATTGATTGATGAATTATGAGATTATAGGGACTAAATATGCTGAATCTGCCAAAAGTGATACAGGGCAAGGATTTAAGTTGTTAATAAATTTCTTTAACTGAATTGCCAGCCTTGTCTCAGTTATATGTATTTAAACCTATTTTTAGCATAATATGTACGGAAGAACCAATTTGACTAAGGAATTTATAAAAGTACCAAATCAAAGATTATCATGTCAGGAACCATCATTATCACCGGCGCTACTGGATTTTTAGGCTCCCATATCATCAGAAGCCTAATAAATAATCATTATCAAGTAATCGCTTTAAAGCGAAGTTTCTCTAACATAGCAAAAATCGAGGAGATGTTAGATAAGATAAGCTGCTACGATATAGATAAGTGTAATCTAGAAGCTCCTTTTCAAGATTTTACTAAGATTGATGCAGTAATTCATGTAGCTACTGTTTATGGACGTAAAAATGAAACCTCTTCTAGTGTTTGTGAAGCTAATCTAATTTTTCCCCTTAAATTATTAGAGACGGCTATTGCCTATGATACTCCCCTATTTATCAACACAGGCACCTGTTTAAATAAAAAATCTATTCCCTATCAGGGTTTAGTTAATTATTCCCTATCTAAATACCAATTTCATCAGTGGGGAAAGCAATTCGCTTTAACTAACAAAATTCGTTTTATAAACGCCCAGTTAGAAAACATGTTTGGTCCAGGAGACCCTCAATCATTCCTCACCTATGTAATTAATAGCTGTCTCAATAATCTAGAACAGTTAGAATTAACAGCGGGGGAACAAAAAAGAGACTTTGTGCATGTGGATAACGTTGTCTCAGCTTATTTGTTGTTATTGGAGAAAGCGAGTTCAAAATCAGAAATGTATCAAAATTATGAAATAGGAACAGGTAAATCCATATCACTTCGGGAATTTGTAGAACTAGTTCATAAATTAACTAAATCGAATACTCTTCTTAAATTTGGAGCAAAACCATACCGGGATAACGAAATTATGTATTCTCAAGCAAACATACAAAGCTTAGTAGAACTTGGTTGGCAACCAGATACTAATTTAGAAGGTAGTTTACTCAAAGTAATCAAAGACGAGCAAAAAGCTGAATAGCTGTTCTGTATGTCGAAATAGCCGCCCCAACTAGACTATGTACAGCTAGTTGGGGTAGTAGTTAACTTTCTTTATGCTGATTGTTTTCTAGAGAAGAAGCGAGTAATTTCACCTATCCAAAGAATAACAGAAGTACCAGCGATAATAACTAACCATTCTTGCCAAGATAAGGGTACTGTTCGGAAGATTTCACCGCCAAATTGAACCATCAAAATTTGACCCAGCAAAATGACCAAAGCGATGGAGATAAAACCTTTGTTTTGGAAGATGCCAGAAAAAGCAGATTCTTTTAGACCGAAAGTTTTGGCATTAAACATGTTCCAAAACTGGAGCATGACAAAAGTAGTAAAAAACAAAGACAACTCATAGTCTGTGACTGTACCATCTCCTTGGATATAAAAAAGGAAAACAACAAACAAGACTAAAAAGATGGGAGCTACGGTAAAGATGTTAATCGCCATTGGCCGAGAAATAATGAATTCATTAGGATCTCTGGGAGGAATCTCCATAACTTTTTGACTAGGTGGTTCAGTTGCTAAAGCTAAGGCGGCAAAAGTATCCATAATCAAATTTATCCAGAGTAGCTGAGTTACCGTAAAAGGAAAATCAACACCAATAAAAGGACCAAGCAAAGCCAAACCACAGGCAGCAACGTTGATAGTTAATTGGAAGAGAATAAATTTTTGAATGTTTTGGTAGAGGGAACGTCCCCACATCACTCCTAGTTCAATACTTCCGAAGGAATCATCAAGAATGATAATATCACTAGCTTCTTTCGCCACGGAGGTACCAATTTTACCCATAGCCAAACCCACTTGTGCTTGTTTGAGGGCCGCAGCATCGTTAGTGCCATCGCCAGTAACTGCAACTACTTGACCATCGCTTTGTAATAGTTGCACGATTCTTTGTTTATCTTGAGGACGTGCCCTAGCGATAACTTTAGCTTTTTTAATAGCGGCGAGGGCGGCCGAATCATCCATGGAGCGTAAATCTGCACCCATAACATAAGACTCGGAGTCATCTGGGGGAAGAATACCAATTTCGTGGGCTATTTCTATAGCTGTGAGATAACTATCACCAGTAATCATTTTCACCTCGATTCCGGCCTTTTTACACATAGCTACGGCTTGAGGAACTTCGGTTCTGATGGGATCTGTAATGGCTACGAATCCTAGCCAAATCATTTCTGCTTGGTTCTTTTCTGCTTCTAAATTGGGTTGAGAGTTTTCTGAGGTTAAGACGTAGGTCAAGCCTAGAGTTCTTTTACCTTTTGCTTCGTAGTCTTGTAATTGTTTAACTAGTTGGTTTTTCAGTTCTGTATCAAGGGGTTTAACTCCTTCTTCTGTCATGATTTTTTGACTATAACTTAAAAGCAAATCAGGGGCACCTTTATAGTGAATGATTGGTTGAGAAACAACATTAGAATTGCCCAAGGTAGCCATGTATTTGCGTTCTGAGGAGAATGTTAACTGATTAGTTATCTCAAAAGCATTTCTTTGTTGAAGATAATTTATACCTTGATTTTCTATCCAGAGAATCAGGGCACCTTCTGTGGGATTTCCGATCACACTTGTTCCTTCTTTGGCGCGGTTCAAGTTAGCTGTACTATTCACACAAATCCCTTCAATCACTAGCTTACCGATTTCACTAGCCTTTAAATCAGTATCTTTGTTGGTAATTCTAGGAAAGTTGACTTCAGTAACAACCATTTTGTTTTGAGTCAAAGTTCCAGTCTTATCTGAACAAATAACTGTGGAAGAACCGATAGTTTCACAGGCGTTCATACTGCGAACTAAGTTATTTTGCTTAGTCATTTTCTGCATACTGTAAGCTAAACTCAAAGTTACACTCAAAGCTAAGCCTTCAGGTACAGCAACCACAATTACGGCTACAGCAATCATAAAGTAAGTTAAGAATTCACTGGCTACAGATGCGGGTAACCAGTCTTGAGGAGAAGCTGGTAACCAGTTTAATCCATATCCTAATCCTATACCTGCGCCAAAAACTCCTAGGCCAATGGCGATTGTCCCTAGCCAAACTTTTAAGTCGCTATCGTCTAACCATTCTGGGGGTTCTACATCTGTTCCGCTTAATTCTAGACCATCATAAACTATCGGTAACCAGATACAAATCAAGGCGATGATCATACCAGTGACTAGGATAGAAACAAAGTACCATTGTCCCAAGCTTAAGACTAATTCTTGGGTAATAATACCTCTAACTACTAAAGCCACGTCAATTAGTACCGCTACTAATAATCCTAAGACACCAATTAAGCGACTGAGGCGGTCTAACTGGATATTTAGAGGACTTTCTACAGTTTCAATGCTTTGAATTGCTTTCGCTGTACCTCCTATTTCCGTACTATCTCCTACGGCTGTCACTTTGTACATACCGTGTCCATTAACTAGTGTTGTTCCTCGAAGTAATTTATCTGGGGGGTAAGCGGTATCACTTTGAGTATTTTCACCTGGTTCAGAACTAGTCATTTTTCTCACAGGCCGATCTTCCCCAGTTAACTTAGATTCATCCACCTGCATTGTCACTGCTTCAACCAAGTTACCGTCAGCAGCTACTTCTTGACCAGTTTCTACTACAACTAAGTCTCCTACCACAATATCTTTTTTGGGAATTGTGGTGAAGTGATCATCTCTCCATACCTCTATCGGTTCTTCATTATTGGATTGGTTGAGAATATCAAATTCTTTGTTGGCGTTATATTCGTTGATAAAGGCGACGAAAGTTGCTAGGAGAATGGCAACAATAATGCCAATTCCTTCTATATAGGTTCCGTCTATAATACCTACTCCTATCGCTAAAAAAGCTGCTATGAGAAGAATACGTACAATTGGATCTTCAAATTTTTCTAATAGCAGTTCCCACCAAGGATTATCTGGTGGTGGAGTGATTATATTATTACCATATTTTTTTCTACTTTCTTCTACTTCTGCTGTGCTTAAACCTTTGAGTATAGTATTTTTCTGATTATAGTCTTCGGTTACTGCCATAGATTCTTCCTCTATTTTTAATCTTATTTTTGTTGATTTTTTGTTTGATTTGCCCTCTATGTTGAACGCACCCCAACTCAATAAGAGCGATTATAGTTGGGGATTCTCTAGCATTAAGAAGCATTTAGACCTCTCAATGTCCCCAGAGTTACAGGCGTTCGCTGTGTGTCGTACACCCTAGAAAAATACTTATCACCAATTAAGACAAAATACCAATATCTGGCACCAATGTTATCTGAAGTTGACATAAGTTGATTCTAGCAAATATCTAAACTGATAGCATACATCCACAATCTAGAAAAATCTAAAGACAAACAAGGCAACGAAGTTTTTATTTATTGGTTTTGTTATCCTCATATCTCCCAGTTCCGGTAGTTACTTAGTAAGTACCATTTAACCAGATTTAGTATCAATCTCACATCTTCCACCAGTACTTATGTACCAAATTATTGTGGTCATCCATTCCCCGGATTTAAAATCCGGGGGCGATCGCATTAATTCTTTAACTCATTACTTCCTCACTCATTATTCATCCACCAGTAAATGAGTGATAAAGATGCAAGATCTGAGTCCACCACCAGTAAATGAGTATTTTGTATTGTATATAAATTTATATATGTTTCAAGTAACAAGTTACAGGATGCCAGGATAAAAATAATGTCAAGTTTAATTTAATCTATGGGAATAATAAAGACTATGATGAAATTAATCTGGTAAAAAGGAGAAGTAAGATAGATAAGTTAATGCAATGGAAGCAGAATGCTAAGTTCAAAGAGTTATATATTCAAACTCTAAGAAATACTTACCATACATATAATATTGAAGGAGTAACAGACATTGGAGTGGTAACTGTAGAACTAGAAAAAGTTTATATCTCACCTTGTTTAGTAGCTAAAAATCTAGAAGAGATTTCTGCCTCGATGATTCAAAGGGCTGAATACAGTGAGTTTCATTCAATTTGGGATTTTCTCAAGGAATTTGAACAAGAACCAAGCTATGGTCGCCTCGGATTATCAGGAGGACCGGGAACAGGAAAAACTCTTCTCCTAGAATATCTTACCTTAGTTTACTCTAAAAACAATCAACGTAATATTTCCCCAAAAGCGCCTAAATTATTACCAATTTTGATGGAATTACGTCAAATTCGCAAATTAATCACTAACGAACCCTCAACTAGCCTGACCGACTTGATTACTAAATTTGTCAAGAGAACATATCCTGCTAAATTAAATCCCAAAGAAACTTGGTTTGAACAGAAATTAAGCCTAGGAAAGTGTCTGATAATGTTTGATGGACTTGACGAAATCATTAACCCTCAAGAACATCAAATTATGAGCCAATGGTTGGATAAACAAATGATGATATATTCAAAAAATCTATTTATCATTGCCTCTAGACCATCTGGTTTCACTAAATTTCCTCTAGAAAATATTTCAATTTACTTAGAGATACAAACATACAATCATGAACAGCGAGAACAGTTTCTTGGGAATTTTTATTGGCAACAACAATTGTTACATCAAACTTACGAAAATAATTTTAAAAAACATGAAGACAAAATTAAAGAAGATAATCTAAAAAAAGCCAAAAAAATCAACAAAGTACTTAAACATAATCTCGCTTTAAACTATATTACTTCTAATCCATTACTCCTAACTTATGTAGCTTTTTTTACAGACCAACCCAGCTTTGTGGCCAAGGTAAAATTTAAATTATACGAGCAAATCTGTCAATTATTACTCAAAACTAGACCAGAAGCTAAGGGAATTAACAATATTTACAATTTAAATAAAGATCAGATTTACTTACTAATGCAAAAATTAGCTTTAGAGTTAATGATACGCCATAAAACTCAGTTTACTGAACAAGAAGGCAGAGAAATACTCTCTACTCCCGTAAAAACAATTTTAAAAGCAGAAAATCCGCCTACAAATTCTTTTTTTACAGATTTTTGGCAATATATTGTTGAAATCACTGGAATTGTGCGAATAACTTCTAATATCATCTATGAATTTATTCATTTAAGTTTCCAGGAATACTTAGCAGCCGTGGAAATTCAACAAACTAATCAAGAAGAAATTTTAGTAAATCAAGTAGCTGACTCCTGGTGGAGTAATACGATTCGCTTTTATGCTGCCTATAGTGACACCAGTAAGATTGTAGAGGCGGCATGGCATAAACCTACAGTTACCACCATCAATTTAGCCTACTATTGTTGGGAACAAGGAGAACTAATCAATTTGGAACTTAAACAAAAAATACAAGAATGGTTAGAACAAGCCTTAGAATCTAGAAATCCAGAAATAGCCTGTTTAGCAGCAAGAGTGCATTTATCAAGGCGATTACAAAATGCCCTGGCTATTAATTAACGATAGTATAGAGATAGACAAAGATTTGATTACCTGTGCCGAATATCAACTATTTTTAGAAGAAACTATTGAGAGTCGGCCACCTTGTCATTGGAAAAATGAAAGATTTTTACCTGGTACAGCAAAACTACCCGTAACGGGAGTGAACCCTAATCAAGCTTTAGCTTTTTGCGAATGGCTTAATCGAGAGTATAAGGCGAAAGGTTTTAAATATCGTTTACCAACCCTAGCAGAGGCTCAGCAACATCCCCTTCCTCATGGTAATATAGGTTATTGGTGCAGTGATACCAATAAGTTACTTATATCTGGTATTAGTGATGAGCAATGGCAATTTTGGAAGGCCAAGCATTATGGTAGAGTTGAATTAGGTTTTATTCAAGAATTATTAGATACTTTGATTTACTTACTTGAATCTATATTAGATTTAAATGTTAATTTAATTTTAATTTTAGACCGGATTAACTTGCAGGGAGAACAACATGACAAAACAAACAACCGCGCTCGAATACTTAATCATTCTCTAAAACGTGTACGCAGTCAAGTTCTTCATCTAAGTCAAGATTTAGCTCAAGAATTAGAAAATATAGTTAGATTTAAACTCGATTTCCCTCAAGAATGGATTTTAGAAAAAAATAACGTTTTTGCCTATTTAAAAGATTTAACTAATGAATTATTTTATGTTCTACACATTGATTATGATATAGTACTTGATTTAGATGTAATCAAAAATTTAGATTTAGGATTCAAAGACGAATTAATTTCTCAACTTGATTTAACTAGTTACCTGGCTTTTTTACATGAGCAATTATTGTCACAAATTCGTAACTTAACTAAAATTCTGGATTCTAAATTAGTTAATAAATTGACCAGTTATTTAAGAAATTATTATAATTTTGATGAAATAGTAGAGAAAATAAGAAACACAGATTTAAAGGAATTACCTCAGTCAGTGATAAACTTTGAAAGTCTCCTGACAGCTAATCTTGATTTACTAGAAAAATATCCGAAACACTTAGATTTAGCCCTGGATTGTCTTCGGTCTTTTGCTAATAGGAGTAATCCTATCATTATTCGTTGCCGTATTTTATTAATAGCCTCCTGTTGGTATTATCTATCTTTTCTCGATTACACTGATAATAATCTTAATCCCAAAAAAACTAAACATCTACAAGTAGGATATGAACAAAATATGAGAGAGGTTTTAGATTTTTATAGCACTGTTATACTGTTAGACCTTAGAAAAAACGGTGATATTCCTCCCTGGGAAAGTATTCGCTTAGTTAGAGAAGAAATTTAAAAATTTCCAATTCGGGACTTATTGTCTTGCTTATTCCCTATTCTGGAGTTCCCCTATAAAGTAGCGCTATAATTACTGCTATATTAAGTATATTTACTTGTTGTGTTTCTCGGTCCTTCTTAATTACTATGAAAATTCAATTTACCAAAGATATTATTAGTAAAGTTCTCTCTCCTGCCGTGAGTATTTGGTTACATTCTCAATTAGAACGAGTGGAAAGCCTGGAGGTAAAAATAACTGGTAATAATCGGCAAATTATTACTGGTTATATTCCCTGTGTATATCTTAAGAGTCTCTCTACTGTATATCAAGGTATACATATAAACCAGGTAGAAGTGAAGGGAGAAAATATTAAAATTAATCTAGGACAAGTTATTAAAGGAAAACCCCTACGTTTATTAGAGCCTATTCTTGTTAACGGTAATCTAATTTTAGCAGAAGCACAACTTAATTTTTCTTTGGCTTCTAGTCTTCTTTCTACCGCTTTAACTGATTTACTCTTTACTTTTTTAAAGTATGAATCAAAAAAGACAGTAGCTAATTCTAATTTTAACCACACAAGGGAGTCATGGTCGAGCTCTAGTGTGGAAATCCAAAGCCAATATGACCGAGAAAATTGTACTGTTAATTGGGAAACAGCAAAAATAACCTCAGATAAGTTGATTATCCAGGGTGTTGTTACTAGTAAAGATACAGGAATGGTTAATTCAATTACTCTTTGTTCGGGTATAGTTTTAGCTAGTTATCGAAAGTTACTGCTTCATCCTGTGCAGATTGAGACTGATAGGTTTAATTTTACGGTGCCTAATTATGAAATTGATTTAGGTTCACAAGTTCATCTCAATAGTCTTACCTTAACAGAAGGTAAAATTACATGCAAAGGCAGCGCTACTGTGGTTTCAGAATAGATATATTTGCTGCTCACTCTGAGGTGTTGGCTTCTTGACGTTATCTTTTTAAATACTTTCAGCACCTTAGACAAAGCACGCAAATACAAAAGTACTGAAATTTGCCAACAGGCTCCGAATCAATTTTTAAGGCACATTGTTGGGTTTCGTCACCTCAACCCAACCTACTACTACTACTAATGAATGGGAGAATTATTTTTGAAGTGTTTAGTTGCTGACGCCTTTGCCCCGTCAGCCCCTACTTAGAAATTTAACTAAATTTTTGACACAATAATAAACCAAACCAATGGTTATCATCGGTATAAGTTTTGAGTAGTTTAAGTTTCTGTTGGGTAAGATAAGATTCTAACTTCTTTCTATTAAACTTGCGGGAAATCTCCGTAAGAATTGTTTCTTGAGGAGAAAATTCCACAGTTAAGTCTAAGGCAGCTAAGTTAACAGTTTGCTGAGTTTGAGAGACTAAATACATCTCTATTTGCGATCGCTCTTGATTATATATGGCTCTATGCTTAAATAAGCTTAAGTCGAAGTTTCCCCAGAAGCGCTGATTTAAATGGGCTAACATATTCAGGTTAAAGGCTGCTGTAACTCCCTGACTATCATTATAAGCTGCCGTTAAAATCTCTGGAGACTTTTGTAAGTCAACTCCTAATAGGCAATAGTCATATTGATTTAAAGCTGAGTTTATTTGAGCAAAGAAGCGATCGCACTCTGATTGATTTAAATTACCTAGTGTACTACCCAGAAAAATAACCATTCTACTAGGTAATAAATAATCAGTCTTAGTTAATTTCTCTAAAGCTTGTTCATAAGTACTAACAAAGCCCTGAATTTGAAGACGAGGATATTCATCTAACAATTTCTGAGCGCTAAACTCTACAATAGTTTTACTCACGTCAACTGGTAAGTATACTAAAGGGTAACTTTGTTCTTGATAGGCATCCAGTAAGAAGCGAGTTTTGAGTGAACTACCACTCCCTAATTCTATCAATTCACAAGCTTCTGTTACCTGGGCTATCTCGGTGGCATGTTTTTTGAGTATAGCGGCTTCCGTGCGCGTAGGATAGTATTCAGGTAAGGTACAAATTTTTTCAAATAGTTGCGAACCTAAATGATTATAAAAGTATCTAGGTGGTAAAGATTTCTGTGTTTGAGTTAAACCTGAGATAACATCTTGCCCATCATCTTGGGATGGTGATGATTCTTGGTCTATTAAATAATTTAGACTCAAACGTGCTTGTTTATAACTTACCATTAATAGTTCCTCATTGTTGTTTTTGTTTTAACTAGCAAGTGTCTTCCAGTGCAATATACAACAATATGGGACTTTTTAGCCACTATTTTAGGGTTGAAATTACTCACTAAGTTATTTTTTTATTCCTCAAAAACTCTTCTATGTCTGAAACACCCAAAGGACGACTAAAATAGTAGCCTTGTATAGCTTCGCAGCCTAGATTCTTGAGGATTGTTAATTGTTCTTGTGTTTCTACCCCTTCGGCTATCACTTTAAGATGTAAAGCTTTAGCTAGGTCAATTATTGCCTGGACCACTGCTACATTTTCTGAGGCTGCGGTAAGATCTTTAATAAAAGAGCGATCTATTTTTAATTTATGAAAAGGAAATTTCTTGAGATAACTCAAAGATGCGTAGGCTGTGCCGAAGTCATCTAAAGCTATTTTAATCCCTCTTTTAACTAAACTAACTAAGGTCTCGTTAGCTAATTCTACATCTTCAATTAAACTACTTTCAGTAATTTCTAATTCTAAACGCTCTGATGGTAAACCAGTTTCTTCTAAAATTTCTTCTATAATTGATAATAAATTCTCTTGCTGAAGTTGCAGCGCTGATAGATTTACAGAAATAGTTGGTGGTGCTATACCAAGTTTTTGCCAGAGTAAATACTGCTCACAGGCTTGTTTCAATGTCCATTCCCCTATGGTTTTGATTAATCCTGTTTCTTCGGCAAGGGAAATAAATTTATATGGGGGAATTAGTCCTTTTTCTGGGTGATACCAACGTAGTAAACATTCTAATCCTGATACTTGATTGGTTTCTATATCTATTTGAGGTTGATAATTTAAATATAGTTGTTTTTCATTGAGCGCATTATAGAGAAGATTTTCTAACATCAATAATTCTGCTGATTCGGCATTGATTGTTGGGTTATAAAATTGATAACAATTACGCCCTTGTTGTTTCATATTATATAATACCGCGTCAGCGTTTCTCAGTAAGGTTGCTTTGTCTCTACCGTCTTGGGGATAAAACACTATTCCCATACTCATTCTGATATTCAGTTGGTTGCCTTCGATAGTAAATGGTTGTTTGAGAATTTTCATAATTTTTTCTACTACTTCCACTACTTCTGCTGTTTCTTGAATATTAGGTAGTAATAGAATAAACTCATCTCCTCCCCAACGGGCAAATATTTGTGTTGGCCTAATTAAGGTGAGAATTCTTTTAGCAAAGCGTTTTAGTAGTTTATCACCAATCAGGTGTCCTAAAGAGTCGTTGATTTTTTTGAAGTGATCTATGTCCATAAAAACTATTGCTAGTTTATTGTTTAATTTTTCTGCCTTGGCGATCGCTAATTCTAATTTTTTACTGAATAGTAGTTTATTTGGTAATTTTGTCAAACTGTCATCATAAGCTTGTTTTTGTAATTTTTGCTCTGTTTTCTTTCTCTCTCTAATATCTCTTACGGCAAAACATAGGTTTTCTTTTTCTGCATATTTTATGATGTTAACACTAATTTCTACATCAACTATTTCTTTATCTTTACTATTATAATAGCTTTCTAATACTAATTCTTGTTTTTTGGAGATAATTTGATTTATGTAGCTATCTATAATATCATTATCTATGGGCATCAAATCATAAATGCTTAATTTAAGCATTTCTTCTTCACTATACCCCAACATTTTACAATAAGCTTCATTTACATTAACAATTTTTCTACTTGTTATGTCTACTAAAAATATTCCTTCTGATATTTGTTTAACAATTGCTTCATATTTAGCCTTATTTTCCCTGAAAGCCGCTTCTGTCTGCTTTTGTTTCGTTAAATCAAATAAATATATTCTAATTAATTGCTCTTTTGCTAAGTATTGTACATATTCTTGAAATATTTCTTCTCCTATTTTAATATCTCTCAGTAAAAATTTATCCGATTTTGTTTCTAGGTTATTTAATATATCAACTTTGATGGGATGTTTGTCTGTTAGGTTATTAATTTCTGGGAATTTTACTTGAGCTATACTATTACTATAAATTACCTTGCCACTATAATCTAATTCTAAAATTGGATGTGGCACTGACTGAGAATGGTTACTCAGTTTTTCTAAAAATTCTTGATCTATTTCATCTAATTTATCTAAGGTAAATACTGTTTTTTTGTTCTGAATTTTCTCGTTTATTTCTTCATCGTTTATTTCTTCATAGCTTATTTCTTCATCGCTTATTTCTATAGAACTTAGCAATGGTTTATTTATATCATTATTATCTATCTCCTGTTTTTTATAGAGTATTTTTAATTCTCTTCCCAGTTGAATTATATCTCCATTTTTTAATTCATGAGATAGACATCTTTGGCCATTAACCATAATTCCATTTGTACTTCGATTTCCTTTTAAATCTCCGTCTATTATCCAATATACTTCTTCAGATAAATTATTATATTGAACTTTCAATATTGTCGCATGATGTCTTGATATAGTTACGCTATATATCACTATATCATTTTGAGAATGACGCCCTATGCTGTAGACTTTTTTCTCTAGAGATCTGGTTTGTATGTTTTTTTTGTGTTTTATTATCAGAGTATGTTTGATTTTTTCTAGACTCAAATTCATCACTATCGTAGTTTTAAATAAATTATATCTTTTCTTTACTGAAAACTATTCACAGTCATTTTTATGACTAATATCTTTGAATACCGATCTAATCCTAGTTGATAATAGCTAATTTTTTCTTTTTTTACTAGAGTAAATCTACTTATAAGCTTTATTTATCAATATAGGCTTTAATTATTATTAATTTTTATCTATAATAACTAAGGGAATAGGGAAACTGAAAAAAGCTATATACTTTACTTAAGTAATAGTAAAACCAGTTAAAGATGACTGTTGCTGAGTGACAGTTAAACCTTTTCCTTGAAGTAAAACACCAAAATTACCCAATCCCTCAGGATTAATCAATTGATGTAAAAAATCACGTTTGGCTAAAACTTCTTGAATACCGTATTGATTGTTACTCAACTCAACTAAACGCTTACCTAATCCTAATGCCATCAGAAACATTCCCTGTTTAGTAAAACCTAAATTATTAAGCCCTATGATTAATTCCCCATAACATTCTAAGGCTGTAAAATTAACGTGGGTAGTAATATCCTGTTGACCGAGATTAATATAGGGATTATGATTAGTTTGATGCTGATAATAACATTGTAGAGTTCCTTGAGAACGTTGAGGATGGTAGTAGCGCCAAGCATCGTAACCATAGTCAATAGTGAGTAAATAACCTTTTTTCAGCTTACTAGCCACCGTCTTTAACCAATCTAAAGCGGCTAAATTAACTTCTGTGCGATAATTTTCTGGATATAGGGAGGAAGGAAACTCTATATCAATAAGTTGAAAATATTCGGCTATTTCTTCCCCACGAGAGGAGGTTTGATAAATCTCTTGAAGTTGATTATCTTGATAGGTGACGTAAACTTCTAACAATTCTTGCTGTTGTAGAGTCAATATGTGTATAGGCAAAGCATCAACTAACTCATTACTAAAGCAACAGCCTACTAAAGAATCATTCGGTAAATCCGACCAATTTTGCCATTTAATCTTGGATAATCGCTTAGCTAAAACCTGTTGTTGTCGATTAATCAATTGAGGGGAAGTTTCTATCACTATATATTCAACTGCTGCATAAAAATCAGGATACTCCTTTTCAAGATAATTTAAAATATCCTCGGCTAGATGTCCTGTACCTGCGCCCATTTCTAGTAAACTAAAGGGTTGAATATATCCTAGGATTTCCCACATCTGATGAAATTGTATAGCTAATAATTGGCCAAAATCAGCGCCAAGGGAAGCAGAGGTGAAGAAATCTCCTTCTTTACCAATTTGAGTGGCATTTGAGCTATAATAGCCGTACTGGGGATGATATAAAACTAAATTAAAATAATCAGCAAAAGTTAAACAATTTCTCGGAGAAGAGGCAATAGAATTAATAATAATTTGTTGTAACAAAGAAGAATTAGATGACATTAATAATAGCTCAAACCTACGATAAAACTAGTATTCCTTGGCAATTATATCAATTGCGGGAGAAAATAGGCCAATGGTGGGAATGGAAAATATCTCAACTAGAAATGAATCTACCAGATTCTCCGAGTCTTTCCTGGCTAACTGTGGAATTATTAGAAACAATTGGTTGGGTTATCTTAGGTATCCTGTTACTATTTTTGGGATACTTGTTAATTAAATTGATGATTCCTGTGGTTAAGTCTTATGTAGATAAGATTCAAAACTTATCTAATGCCAATAATAAACCCCAGACTAAGATTATACCTATATCAGTAGAAAAATGGTTAGAGCGATCGCAGTTGTTAGCGCGTCAAAACAACTATAGCGAAGCCTGTTTCTGTCTTTATCATGCCTTGCTACAATTACTAGATGATCAAAAAGTCATTGCTATTGATGATAGTCGAACTGATGGAGAATATCAACGACTAGTTACTAATCTCCCTGATGCTAACTTCTATGAAACGCTTTTAGTTACCCATGAGTTTCTCTGCTTTGGGGAAAGGGAAGCTTCCGAAGCTACTTGGCAAAACTGTCAAGAAGCTTATGGAAAAATTGCTCAAAAAATTCTCCCTTCTTGAACTTGTTGCCAATACATGAGAATATTGGAAACTAGAGAACTAGATTAATTTTATGAGTACTCAAGCTATATTAGAATTACAACAATCATCTTTAAGCTTAGACCACCAAAAACTAGCTAAAGTGTGGATTAATACAGCCAATCTGTTAATTATTCAGGATTTAGATGGGGTTTGCATGGGTTTAGTTAAAGACCCTCTCAATCGAGTTATAGATGTAGAATATGTAAAAGCAACCCAAGCCTATAAAGACCATTTCTATGTATTGACAAATGGAGAACATATTGGCAGCAGAGGTATAAATACAATTATAGACAAAGCTTTTCAAGAACAAGAAAATACCTCAGCGCCATTTTATTTACCAGGATTAGCCGCAGGAGGAGTACAATGGCAAGATATTCACGGTAAGATCTCTCATCCTGGTGTTGGGGAAAAAGAGTTAAAGTTTCTAGCATCAGTACCAAATTTGATGCGCACAAAATTAACGGAATTTTTTAGAGAAACTAAACATCCATTTACACCAGAAGAATTAGAAAGCTATATAAATGCTTCCATACTAGATAATTATGTGTCGCCAACAGTTAATTTAAATACTTTTTATGGAAAATTGGCAGGAGAAATAGAAGTTTATCAAGCTTTGCAAGGAAAAATGCTGGAATTGATGGAAGAATTACAAGCAAAAGCTAAAGATATCGGTTTGGCTAAGGCTTTTTTCTATCATCTTGCCCCAAATTTAGGCAGAAATGAACAAGGCAAAGAGATAATCAAACCCGTAACTAGTGATAATTCTGGAACTACTGACTTTCAATATATGCTAAAAGGTGCAGTGAAAGAAGCAGGCGTAGTAGCAATTCTCAATCTTTATTATGGCAGGAAAACCGGAACATATCCCCTAGGAGAAGATTTTAACGCCAGACAAGCCCCCTCTAAACATGAAGAATTGTTAAGGTTAGTAACAGAAAACTTCGACCCAGAATTAATGCCAACTATGATTGGGGTAGGAGATACAGTAAATAGTTCTGTAGAAGTAATAAACGGGGAAAAACAGGTAAGAAGAGGGGGAAGCGATCGCAACTTTCTTCAGTTGATTCAAGATATCGGCAAAGAATTACAAAGACCGAATATAGTTGTCTATATAGATAGTAGTCAAGGAGAAGTTAAAAACCGCAAACCACTAATTATTAAAGATAATCAAGTGATTGAAGGACCAGGAGATAATCAAGATACTACGGAACCTTTGCAAATAAATGTGGTTTTCCCCGGAGGCTATCAACAATATTGTCAATTTTTCTGTGAGACAGCTAAGCAACGTCTACAATAGAATTACCACAGAAGAAAAGTGAAGAAAAAAATAATTATATGTCATTACCAATAGTAGCAATTATTGGCAGACCGAATGTAGGGAAATCAACTCTCGTGAATCGTCTCGCCAAAGATAGACAAGCAATAGTAGACGACCAACCAGGAATAACGCGCGATCGCACCTATCAAACAGCTTTTTGGCAAGACCGGGATTTTCTCGTAGTAGATACCGGAGGTTTAGTCTTCGCCGATGACAGTGAATTTCTCCCAGAAATTCGTGAACAAGCCATGTTAGCCTTAGCAGAAGCCACAGTAGCTATATTTGTAGTAGATGGACAAGCAGGAATCACCGCCGGAGATTTAGAAATTGCCTCCTGGCTACGGCAACAAAAAGTCCCAGTTATCTTAGGAGTGAATAAATGTGAATCCTCAGAATCAGGTTTATTACAAGCGGCAGAATTTTGGCAACTAGGCTTAGGAGAACCTTTTGCTTTTTCTGGAATCCATGGGAATGGGACAGGAGAACTACTAGATGAATTAATACAATACCTACCAGTAACTCCTCAAACAGAAGAAACACCAGAAATAAAAATAGCCATTGTGGGACGTCCCAATGTAGGAAAATCTAGCTTATTTAATAGTATAGTGGGACAAAATCGCAGTATTGTTAGTCCTATTTCGGGAACAACTAGAGATGCAATAGACACAGTTATCACCAGAGATGACCAAATCTATCGTTTAATTGATACAGCAGGTATACGCAAAAAGAAAAATGTAGAATATGGTGCCGAGTTTTTCAGCATCAACCGCGCTTTTAGGGCGATTCGGCGTTGTGACGTGGTTTTACTAGTAATTGATGCTGTAGACGAAATTACCGACCAAGATCTGAAACTAGCAGCAAGAGTTATTGATGATGGTCGCGCTGTAGTATTGATTGTGAATAAATGGGATGCTGTTGATAAAGACTCCTACACCATTTATCAATATACTCAGTTAATCCAAAGCCGTCTCTACTACTTAGACTGGGCAGAAATTATCTTTGTGAGTGCTAAAACTGGTCAAAGAGTCGATAAAATCTTTGATTTAGTCAAAACAGCAGCAACAGAACATCGCCGCCGGGTCAGTACATCTGTAATTAATGAAGTGATTCAAGAGGCGATTACCTGGCAATCACCTCCCACCAATCGCCAAGGAAAACAGGGTAAAATTTACTATGGTACCCAAGTAAGTACCGCACCCCCAACTATTGCCCTCTTCGTCAATGATCCCCAACGCTTTAATGATAATTACCGACGCTATATTAACAGACAATTTCGTCAACAATTAGGTTTCCAAGGAACCCCAATTAGGCTACTCTGGAAAGGGAAGAAACTTCGTGAAGCAGAAAGAGAGACTGCTAATCGAGCCACAAAAGTCTAAAATTACTAGTAAAGCTATGGAAAAACAAGTAATTCGTACAGAATCAGCCCCAGCGCCTGTTGGTCCCTATAATCAAGGAATTATTGCCCAAGGAAGTCTTTTATTTATCGCCGGACAAATCCCCCTAAATCCCTCAACTAAAGAAGTTGTAGGAGTTAATGATATTACTAAGCAAACTGAACAGGTAATGGAGAATATAGAGGCGATACTAAGAGCAGCTGGAGCTAAATGGGAGAATATAGTTAAAACTACCGTATTTTTGAGCGATTTAACTAATTTTGATGCCATGAATCAAGTATATGCTCAATACTTTCCAGAAGAGACAGCACCCGCTAGGGCCTGTGTGGAAGTGTCACGCCTACCCAAAGATGTGTTAGTAGAAATAGAATGTATTGGAGTAGTTTGAAGCATGGATGAATTTATGGCTGAGGCGATCGCCGAAGCAAAACAGGGCAGACAAGAGGGTGGTATTCCCATTGGTTCGGTTTTAGTCAAAAATAATCAAATTATTGGCCGAGGTCATAATAAGCGGGTGCAAAACAACGACCCCGTTACCCATGCTGAGATAGATTGTTTACGCAACGCCGGGAGAATTGGTAGTTATGCTCAAACCACTCTCTATTCTACCCTGATGCCCTGTTATTTATGTGCTGGAGCTGTAGTACAATTTGGCATTAAAAAAGTGATTGCAGGAGAATCAAGCACTTTTCCTGGTGCGAGGGAATTTATGGAAGCCCACGGCGTCGAAGTAATTGATTTAAATCTATTGGAGTGTAAGGAGTTGATGGAGGAGTTAATCCGTAATTCTCCCCAGTTATGGTGTGAGGATATCGGAGTCGATGATATTGCATCTAAATAAGCTCTAATCTACACCTAGTAAAAGTTTTAGATTTATTCAGCAAACCCTAGGTTAAAAATATCATCACAGGGGATTATGTCTGTAAAATTACAAAGAAGACAGTTTACGGTTGAAGAATATCATCAAATGGCTGAGGTTGGTATTCTCAAAGAGGATGACAGAGTAGAATTAATAGGAGGAGAAATTGTTCAAGTGGCACCTATTGGGATTCCTCATGCTGCTTGTGTAAGGCGTTTAAATATAATTTTTAACAATTTAAATTTCTTGCCCCAGAAAGTAATAGTTGATACTCAAAATCCAATCAACTTGAGCAATGATAGTGAACCTGAACCAGATTTGATTCTATTACGATGGCGTAATGATTGTTATGCTCAAAAACATCCTCAACCAGAAGATATATTCTTATTGATAGAAGTGGCAGATTCAACAATTAGGTATGACAGAGAAATTAAAATGCCTTTGTACGCTCAAAATGGAATTTCTGAAGCCTGGTTGATTGATATTAATCAACAATTAGTAGAAGTTTATCGACAAGCAAAAGGGAATAGTTATCAAAATGTGCAGCAGTTTTTTCCCGGAGATACTATCATTGTTGAAGCTTTTGACGATATTAGTATAGCTGTTGATGATATTTTAGGGTGATTTTATAGTTTGTAGGTTGGGTGTACTCGCCTAGGAGCGAGATATCGCACTCTTATCAGCGCTCAACTCAACATTAGTTTTAAACTTTTTGTAAAGACTTAGAACTGAACTTTTCTAAATTTAAGCTTAAATTATCATCCTGACGGTAAGCTGACCAGATCCCATGATTTAATCTATTTTGTTTCCATATTCCCTGAATGAACTTTTGATCATCAGAAACTGTACCTTGATAATTGAGATAATAACCACGATTTGATATGTAACATTTAGTGAAAGTTATTTTTCTACCTATAATTTCTCCTTTTACAGTTGCTTCTCCTAATTCTCCATCATCTAAAATATTGCCACTAATGAAATTATTGCCCTGCAATAGGGTCATTTCAAATCGTGTAGGAAGACTTCCTTGCCAATAAGTACCTAACCAGATTCCATTAATATCAGCCATCTTTTATATTATCTGTTTACTACTTCAATTTTACAGGTTTTCTAAACAAAGCCCTACTTGTTACCGAGTAAATTTACTATAACGTCATATAGTCAACTTTTTCTCCGGTTAATTGAGGCGCAAGCCTTGCAAGAGGGCGCAAGCCTTGCAAGAGGGCGCAAGCCTTGCGCCCCTACTACTAGCCTAACTATTACCAGGGAATAGCCCTATATATAGCAATGAGCCAATAGATGTTGACAAAAATGATGAAAAGCCCCCCTTAGTAAGCTATCCTTTATAAACATCTTTCTTAACATAAAACTTGACAAAAACCGTAACTTGTGGGTTAGTGCTTTTTCAGATTTTGTTTAAGAAAATAATGTATAAAAAAATACATTATTTAGGAAATTAAGTAATTTTACTTAAAAGGGTTCTCCCTGCTCCCTGCTCCCGTGCTCCGGTGCTCCCTGCTATACAAGGGTTTGGTGAGTTCCTTATAAAGCATAGCGCAAGTTCGGGGGGTTGGGGGGAAAAGTTAGTAATAAATGTTGTTAACACCACTGCGGTCATTGCTATAATTAACAAAATCTTAAGTTTAGTCAAATCTGCTACTTTTGATTTTATAATTTCAAAGTTGATAAAATTATTATTGCCACAATAGGAAATTAAAAATATGGGTTTTCTAAGTAGACTATTCGGTAAAAAAGAAGAAGAAAAAGCTCAATCTGCGCCTCAATTTGATATATCTCAAGCCGCTGAGGAAAAATCAATTCCTCCAGCAAAAGTTGGTCTAGATGGGGAGTTTGACGAAAGCGGTTTAGCTAAACGAGTCGCTAAAGCTTTAGATGATGCGAACATTTCTGATGATGTTGGCTTATGGGTAGCTCAAACTGGTAGCACAGTAGTTCTTAAATATAATCCAGACGCGGAATCAATTCTAGAACAAGCTAAACAAGTAGCTAGAGGAGTTGATGGTGCTACAGGAGTAGAGACTGTACCTAATAGTTAAATGAAATAAGAAGCGATCGCTTTTTCCCCTACAAGCCTAGGCGATCGCCCTAAAATTATGATAAAATATATCTTAAACAAGATAACCCAATGTAGCCAAATCTCTCCCAATCAGCTTACTAGTATTTTGATTACTCTGGTTAAACATATTCCCGACGTAACTATCAATAACGGTTTCTAAATGCTTTTTCTGTCTTTGGTGAAAGGATTCTGGTAGCAATAGATTAATTGCCTTGTTAATCCTGTTGAAGAAAATAACCCTTTGATTGCGACGAGAATTATCTACTTCTAATTGTCCAACTATTTGACTAATTTTTCTTCTAATGGGAAGTGCCCCTAATTTATAACTAGGATTGATTGACTGGTCAATATTTATTGATTCTAAACTATTTATTTCATATTTAGCTTCCACAAAATCTAGAATAGAAGCTGCCGTCTCTAAGTTATTTTGTTTAAATAATTCAAAAGGAATAACTAAAACATTATCTCTACCAAATAATTCTTGATAGTAACTAATTATTAAATCATACTTATATAGAGATGGTCTAACGGCGGGAAGCTTCCCATCAATATAGTTACTTTCAGCCAAGGCTTCTTCGAGAGTTTGCACTCCCTGATTTTTAATATATTCTTGATAGGTAGAAAGAATAATCTTTTTTTGTTCTCGAATAAACAAAAGAATTTTCGCATCAGGAAAAACTTTAGCTAATCTTTGGGCAACTAATTTAGGATAACTAATAGCACCAATACGGATAGAAAGATATTCATGAGAAAGAATCGGCACCAAGTTTTTAAGATTTGCTGCTTCTATCTCCGGTAAAAAGTGTGTTTGAGTCTCTGTGGGAGAAAAATTTAAATCATCAGGATAGACAAAGTAATTAATCGCTTCTATAGCTTGCTTATTTTTTCCCCATGGTGCAATCAACCCTAAATTTTGATTGTTAAATATGTATCTTTGTAGCCAACTCGAACCAGTTTTAGGATAACCAATGTGAATTAGTAATTGCATATATAAATTAAAAATACGAGAATGTCTTGAGTTAATTTAACCATAAAATACCGAATATTCCCCATCCGGCACCTTTATTGTCAAATAGTTTAATTAAAACCATAATGTAACAAACTAAAGAGACAACATAAATAATTGAAGACAATAAAGATAATAAAGATAATAGTGCTTCCATAAATCGCTTTTACCTATCCCTACAAATATGTATGATTACATTAAAACACACTAAATTACTAACTTATATAAATCTTTAGGAAAAATTAATAGTCTCTCTTAATTCTAAATTCTTCATTCT
>NZ_JALKVM010000095.1:0-23350 GCF_057440575.1 Johannesbaptistia floridana | reverse complement strand
ATCTTACTTGTGATTGACCAAGAGAAATCTTCGGCCTAACGCACCCTACTACTACGTACAGGCTACCTTCTTACTCATTACTCGTTACTCATTACTTCAAAACTCATCATGTTGGGTTATCTTCCTGCCCAACCTACTACCGTTATAATGTATTGATTTCTTCCTTGACAATTATCTAGTCATTAAGTTATGATATTCGTAGGGGGGAGTTCGCCCCTTGTGTAGTATTTAACAAGTATTAAACGAATAAGTAAGGGAGGGGGAAGGGAAATTTAGAGAAAAATCCTCTTGACTTAAACAGCTCTTTTCTGATCGGATGGGTTTTAAGATAATGGGAGTGTGCCCATAAAGTAGTATATAATAAGTATAATATAGTAAATAGTGTACGTTAACTATCTAGTATTGAGAAGAAATGGGCAGAAGGAATGAAATAGCCGTATTTTACGCAAATTTATGAGATAAAATGGGTTAAATGTTCTTTATTATATTTTTAGCTAATTCTTACTAATCCTGCCTCTCTTGCCTAAGATTGCCTTTTTCAAAGAACAAGTAGAAATTTTTGGGGAAGTATTGGTAGGCGGCAAGAGTTAGCAATAAAAGCAAGAGAAAAATAGCTAAGATAAAATTAAAGGTATAGGTAGATGCGGCGGGGTAATATTAATGAATTCCTTAATTACAGAAAAAAAACAAATTCAGATACGTTCTTTACAATATCGAGATATAGAAGCAGTTCATAACTTAGGGATAGATTTAAATAGAGTAAAACAGTGGTATGGAGTATTAAAGCTATTAAAGCTATTTCCGAATCCTTTTAAATATCTATTGTGCATATATGTAGCTTGTTATAAGAACAAATGTTTAGGAGGGATTCAGGTATCGCCATTTAACAATAGTAGAAGTACGTGGAAAGTAGAATCAGTATTAGTAGATAAAACGGTACTAACTCCAGAATTAGTAAGTGGGAGAAATAGTATTGGTTCTCAACTACTGAGACATTGTTTTGAAACGATTTGGGAAGCAAGAACCTGGGTATTAGAAGTAGAGATAAATAATAAAACAAATTTAGCATTGTATCGTGAAAACGGATTTCAACCATTAGCACAAATGACCTATTGGTCACTAAAAGCAGAACAATTAGAGAAATTAGCACAAATTGAACCACAAATACCAAATTTACTGCCAGTAAGTAATGCAGAAGCTCAACTATTATATCAATTAGATACAGTTTCTATGCCACCGCTACTGAGACAAGTATTTGACCGCCATACTCAAGATTTTAAAAAACCATTAGTAAAAGGTTTAATTAGTAAAATTAAAATCTTATTCGCAAACAAAGAAATAACGTCAGCCTACGTGTTTGAACCGCAACGCAAAGCGGCGATCGCCTATTTTCAACTAGAAATGTGTACAGATGGAAGTCATCCTCACTTAGCCAAATTAACAGTTCATCCCGCATACACGTGGTTATATCCAGAATTGTTAGCGAAGATGGCAGCAGTGGTTCAAACCCTTCCGCCACAATCGTTACAACTTGCCTCAGCGGACTATCAATCCGAAAGAGAAGAATTTTTAGAAAAACTAGAAGCAGAACGAGTCAAAAATACCCTGTTAATGTCTCGTTCAGTTTGGCATAAACTCAGAGAATCGAAACCCTTAGAAGGATTGCAACTATCAGACGTATTAAAAGGACTACAACCAGCGCGTACACCTATACCTACCCGTATGACTTGGTCAGAATCTTTTCAATCGTGGTCAGAAAATAAATCTAGAGAGCAAAATAACCATCAATCAACTTCTGAACAGCATGATTTAGACAACCCAAATAGTTCCCAATAAAAAAAACCACGCTGTAAAAATATCAGCGTGGAAAAAACCTAGGCATTAACAACTACACCGCCATTAGGGTGAAGAACTTGCCCGGCAAAATAAGAGGAATCCTCAGAAGCCAAGAAGACGAAACTAGTAGCCACTTCTACAGGTTGACCGGGACGTTTCATGGTACTTGTTTACAGAATCCTTCAACCTCATGAGTGTACAAATTGCTATAATACTTCTATATTATTTTCGTTCACAACTTAAGATGAAACAAAAAATCTCAGCATTAGGTTTAGATATTGGCAAAAAAAGAATTGGTGTAGCTGGATGTGATGGTTTAGGATTAATTGCCACACCAATAACCACAATTAACCGTCAAAGTTTTAGTCAAGATGTAGCAAAGCTAAAAAAAATTATCAAAGAAAGAGAAGTATATATTTTAATAGTGGGTTTACCCTATTCAATGTCAGGAAATTTAGGCTTTCAAGCAGAGTATGTGCAAAATTTAGCAGAAAAGCTGAGGATTGCTTTAAATTTACCTATAGAATATATAGACGAACGTTTAACCTCTGTAGAAGCGGAAGGAAGACTAAAAACACAAAAACGCTATGTTAACAAAGATAAGGGAATAATAGATCGCTATGCTGCCGCCATTATTTTACAACAATGGTTAGATAGCAGGATAACTATTAACTAGGGGACCTCAAATCTTGGAGTTAAAAACGCCATTGTCTAGAACCAGAAAAAATATCAAAATTAGGCAATAACTTCAATTTAACCACAGAATTATCCCCATTCACCGATACAGTCTGATACTCTAACTTGAGACTCAAACCCCTAACTAACTGACGTGTAGCGGCAAAGCTAAAACCACTTCCCACGGAACCAAATCCATAGCCTACATCAAATTGCCAAAAGCCCCCTGTAAGTGCTTCGTGGGGAGAACGATAACGCCAACCAACTACAGCCAAATTGTCAAAATCATCAAGAAGATCATAGTATTCATAACTGGTAAATATCCAGTGACCATGACCTTGGTTAGCAGTATTGGAAAAATTATAACTTATTTCCCCTAACTTGCGTTGAGGTTGGTCTTGATAGACTAACTGAAAATGTCCTAGACGAGAAGTAAAAGTCCAAAGTAACTCATTAGCTTGATTAAGACGAGCCGTGGCGATCGCCCCAAAATCCTCATTAGTATACTTTAAGGCCATCTTACCTGTCCAGATATCTTGATAATAATGACCACTTAGAAATAAATCTAAGCCCGGAAAAGCTTCCCAGTTCAAACCCAGATAATGAGATTGGCGATTGGTTTCCCAGTTAAACTTTAAATCTGGTGTAGGTTGATAGATTAATTGGGAGTTAATTTTCCAGTCCTCATTTTCCTGGTCAGTTAATACAGATAGACTAATCTGCAAAGGAATACTAGTGGGTTGATAGAGTAACTCCCCTAAGCCACGAAACAACTCATTATATCCAAACTTCAAACCAAAAGTTAACTCTTCAGTTACTCCTAAACGATAAGAGATCCCCCCGTGCAAATCATTAATTTTTCCGAGAAAAGTTTCTTCTACGGACATTTCTTGATTAGTTCCGGCGGTAATCATCAAAGCTGAGGCTCCCGCAGGTAACTGATTCTCCATGGTTGCTAAGGCCAGATTTTCCACACTTGTTGGTTCTTCAGTTACTTCTCCTGACTCATAGAATCTCACTTGGTAGTGAGTAATTTTTCCCGCAACACTAGGAATTTGATCAAAGCGATAATTTCCCTCAGCATCTGCTGTGGTTGTGGCTAAAGCTTCTGTTTCCCCCTTTTTTACCAATTCTACTACTGTTGACGGTTTACTTTTCCCCACTATGGTTCTGCCAATTTCTTGTGCTTGCATTCTCTCATTGTCAATCACTTGATTACTGCTTACACTTGGTGTAAATCCCCAACGTTGGATAGTAGTAAAACCCCAAAATCTTCCCCGGTTGTCCCCTAACCAAGATTGAGGTTGTAACCCAATCAAGTAATCTGCTGATTCAGATTGATAATTATATTGTGCTTCTTGTAGATTAATTGTTTCTCTGTTTTCAGCATCGGCTTGATGAAGACGAACATACCATTCTCCTCCTAATATTTCCCCCCTTACTGCTATATTTTGGGGAGAGTTAGTATTAGGAGATATGGTCGCCGGGTCATTAAAAGGTTTAACCCCTTCTACTTCTATCTCTAATTCCGGTCTTTTATCTAAACTTACTCTATTTTCCTCTAGAGTTCGTTCCCTCAACGCTAACCACTGGGGAGTTAAGTTAATCCTATTTTCCTTTTCATTTAATTCACTCTCTATTTTTAATAACTCTTCTAACTTAGTTGGAGATACAACTAAACCCAATTGGGGGTCTATTTGTAAACTTTCTGTCGCAATTAGTATATTTTTTGCCGGAGAACGTAATTCAATTTTTAGATTATTCTCTCTCGGTATAACTTGCAAGTTTAAAGCTTGAGCAACTGAATCTAAGGGTAACAACCAATCTGAATATTCATTTTTTTCCTGGGATTGACTACGAACTAAAATAGTAGTCTTAGTAGATTTACCCATTACTGATAACTCTATCGGAAAAATATTTGATTGTTGGTCTATTTGGGATTGTTTTTCAGCTAAAGATCGAGCATAAACTGGTGAAACAACCAAACTAGAGACACTAAAAATGATTGCCCCAAGCCAAAACCGCAAGTTTCTGCACATATTTCGGCCGGACATATATAGGTGTGTAAGAAAGTTAAATAAATAACAATCCTATTATAGAACTTTTTCAGAAAAATTGATAACAAAATTTTTTATTAACTGATGTTAAGCAAAAATAGAATTAATTGTTGATTCAACTATGAATTCTGGGTTGAGGATAAAGATTAATTAAGATTTCGCTTTCAATAATTGCTAATTCCTCCAAACGTTTTTCTACTATTTGTTCCTCAAAATAATTTAGAGCTAAAAGCCAATAGATGCCATAATGGCGTGCTTCAGATACCATTAAACTCCGATAAAAGCGCCCTAAAGAGGGGTCAGGGCAAAACTGAGCTAGGAGACTCAATCTTTCGTGAGAACGAGCTTCAATTAAAGCAGCAACTAGGAGAGAATCTAGAAAACGCTCCGGCTCATGGCGACGAATTTGGGTTTTTAATTGTCCCGCGTATGGAGCTGGTTTCAAGGGAGCAAGGGGTATATTTAACTTTTGTAACCAGTGATTGACTTGAGCAAAGTGGTCTAGTTCTTCGGAGGCTATAGCCGTTAGTTTATGGACTAAATCAGTATAGGAGGGATAGCGAAACAAGAAGTTAAGGGCTACCCCTGCGGCTTTACGTTCACAATGGGAATGATCCAATAAAATAATCTCTAAATTAGCTACTGCTTGTTCTATCCATGCAGAAGAGGTAGCTTCTTTGATAATATTAATCTTAGGGGTTATTGATAACAAAATAATTTACGAACATATATTTACTGTGACATATATTATTATAAATTCTCTAGTTCCAAATAAAGGAGTTAAAAGCATTGAATTTAACACTCACAAAAACTAAGAACCAACGTCGCATCGTCATCGGTGATGTTCATGGTCAATATCAAGCTTTGATTAAATTACTCGAAGCGCTCAATCTCAGCGATTTAGATGAGGTTTATTTCCTTGGAGACTTAATAGATCGAGGTCCTGATAGCTCGAAAGTAGTAGATTTAGTTATTGATAACAACTATCACTGTCTATTAGGCAATCATGAAGACATGCTCTTAACCTCGGTCGGTAATGGCAAACTTGATCGTGATAACTTTCATGCCTGGTTATATAGTGGAGGTTATGCTACTTTAGAAAGCTATAAAAATAACATACCTCAAAAACATCTAGACTGGTTTAAACAATTGCCTCTATACTTCGACCTAGGGGAATTCTGGTTAGTACACGCAGGTATAGAGCCAAGTTTACCCATTGCTCAACAATCTAGCAATCAGTTTTGTTGGATTAGACGGGAGTTTCATGCCAGCAGCAAACCTTATTTTCCCAATAAATTAATTATTACTGGACATACAATTACTTTTACTTTTCCCGGTGTTAAACCAGGTCAAATTGCTAAAGGTGCAGGTTGGATTGGCATTGAAACGGGAGCTTATCACCCCAAAAGCGGTTGGCTGACAGCTTTAGACCTCGACAACGAAAAAGTTCATCAAATTAATACCTTAGAAGATTATGATAACTATCGCTGTCTACCTCTAAACGAGGCGATCGCTAATATTGATCTTAGTAAAATCATCTCCAAAAATACCAAACCCTAGAAACTTTCAAAGTATCGGTCTAATTGCTCTTTGATAGCTTGATTCATCTAAACCTGCCCCTTGATTTGCCCTTGCTGGATTAATCTGTTCTTCTAACGCTACAATTCTATCTGATGTAGCTGGATGAGTGCTTAAAATACTTGGCGCATTACTACTATACTGGAGCAATGTTTCCATAAAGTTAATCATTCCTATCGGCGCATAACCTACCGCCTTCATATTTTCTAACCCCAGTTGATCTGCTTCTAATTCGTCTTCCCTACTCCTTGGTAAATTAAAACCCACCTCTATTCCTAATTGTACCACTGTACTTTCTTCTAATCCCGCAGCTTGGGTTATCCCTTCTGCGATCGCTTGTTGTCTTAATCTCTGTACTCCATGACCTCCTGCTATATGTCCTATTTCATGAGCCATTACACTCGCTAATTCTGCCTCATTTCTTGCTGCTTTGATTAACCCTGTATTTATATATACATATCCCCCCATTGTCGCAAAGGCATTAATACTTTCATCTTCTACTACTTGAAATTTATAGGGAATATCATTCCTTGCGCTCTCTTTTGCTAATTTTTGTCCTATTTCGCTAATATAACGGTTAATTTGATTATTTTTTTCTAATCTTATTTCCCCGTTTGATAAAAGAGTTTCATTAATTCTCTCTCCCAACTCTACTTCCTGATCATCAGATAATTGCCATATCTGTATTACTTGAATCCCTTGACGAAGTATATCATACCAACGATTTCCATAGCTAGGTAATTGATAACTTACTGTTATTGACAAAGCTAGTCCCACCGATAGGCAGATATAAAGCCATTTACTTCGATAACATCTTAAATAATTA
This sequence comes from Johannesbaptistia floridana, assembly GCF_057440575.1. Lineage (NCBI taxonomy): Bacteria > Bacillati > Cyanobacteriota > Cyanophyceae > Chroococcales > Cyanothrichaceae > Johannesbaptistia > Johannesbaptistia floridana. Next base: position 16,378 of record NZ_JALKVM010000095.1, on the reverse strand, counting down.
TATAGTTCTCCTGTCAATTTTTTCATTTGGTCGCATTTAACTAGAACTTTTTCTATTTAAACAGACGCTATGTTCATTTGATTAGTTGCTTTTGTCTTTACCAAAAATTTTACTATTTTTTTATTTCAATTACTATCCATTGGTAGATACATCCGTAGATTATTTACCACTAAAGGTTAAATAACGATAAAAGTTAAATATATCGAATAATCCTCCCACAAAAGCAAAAGCTAGGCTAATTGTTATTATTCCCTGCCAAGGATAACCACTACCAAAAACCCTCAAAAAATTGATTATTTCGGTATAAATCATCGTTACTAACCAGTTACACCCTGGTAGATAACCGATTAACCCGAGAAAGCCTAGGAGCAAGCCGATAATTATCATTGGTAAACTAAAGGTAAGAGCTGTAGTTAATAACAAAGAAGGAATTAAACGTGAAATTAGATTAAACATCGAGTATCACCACGATTAGTTACATGATTTTAGCATAAGCAATATTTGTTCCCTTTTCTGGGAAACTCAACAATATTAAATAATTATTAAAACTACTATAACTATACCTTAAGTACTGTTAAGTTGATGTTAAGAATTATAAAGCAACTTCTAATATAGCGTTTTTAAGTTTACAGAGGTATAGAGGTTAACAGATTTATTCCTAAGGCTTAGTTAGTACAAAGATACTGGTGCTTTGAGGTGAGGAATAGGGAACATAGATGTTCAGACAAAAATTAATCTAAAATTAAGTTAAACTTTTGATGATAATCCATAAAGAGGAAATTATAGTCAAAGCATAAAGACTTGCTCTCAATCACCCTTGGGTAATGAAAAGTAGAGATCAATAGTTAATAAGCAAAAAAAATAATGGAGGAAATGTGAGTAGAATATTGGATAAGTTCAAAGACTTTGTAGGTCTCAATGAAAATTTAGAAGAGGGAGAAGAGTACGAATACATAGCAGAAGAACAGCCAAAGGAATCAGTAACTCAACAACCATCGGCAGAAAAAGTAACAGAGGTAAAAGAGGAGTATAATCCTTATCGAAGACGTTATCAGGAAACCCTAACAAAAGGAAGAGATACGGTGATTGGATCTAGTAGCACAAATAATGTAATTGGTATGCCAGGATTAACTCAAAACACATCAGAAGTGGTGGTAATTGAACCACATAGTTTTTCAGAAATATGTAAAGTCATCGATATCTTAAAGGAACGTCGTTCTGTGGTCTTAAACCTAAATGTTATAGACCCAGAAGAAGCCCAAAGAGCGGTAGATTTTGTAGCAGGTGGAACTTATGCAATAGACGGTCATCAAGAACGTATTGGAGAAAGTATTTTTCTGTTTACACCTAGTTGCGTAAAAGTAAGCACAATGAGCGGTATGGCCAAAGAAGTAGCGAAAACAGAACAACCTGAACCACCAAAAGTTGCTAACATAGATACTCATCCAACATTTGAACGTAAAACAACCTGGCCTAATTAACACTAGGTACAAAGTGTAGGTTGATTATAATATAAAACCAAAGTGGTGAACTCTTTAAATTTTGTCTAAATAGCAGTTTAGTTACTTAAAAATTAAAGAATCACCATTTTTTCATAGTAGATGTTAGATAAAAGATAAATAACCACAGATAAAAGTTATTAAGAGATTACTATGCTAAGTCCAAGTCGAAATTTAGTAGAAGAAAAAAGCATGGTACCAACCGTAGTAGTCGGAGTTGGTGGAACAGGTGCCGAAGTTATAGGAAGAATAAGACGTTTAATAGAAGAGACCTACGGAGAATTAAACAATTTTCCCATTATTAGCTTTTTATTGATAGATACAGATAAAGATTATCAAATTACTAACCCAGAAGCTAGTGGTAGTCAACTAAAAGACTATGAAAAATACTGGGCGCGAGTTAGTGGAACAGATGTAGAAGCAATTATTCAAGATTTAGATAACTACCCCTGGATTAACAGTTGGTTTCCCAATGAATTAGAAGGGAATATAACAGGATTGGAAGCAGGAGCAGGACAAATTAGAGCCTGTGGGAGATTTGCTTTTTTTTTCAATTATCACAAAATACAGAAAAAATTTGTCGAGGCCCTCAGAAGAGTAAAAGGCAAAGAAACTTATATGCAAAATAACTATGGCATAAAAGTTACTAACAACTCGGCAAACATCTTTGTAACCGGTTCCCTATCAGGAGGAACAGGCAGCGGAATGCTCATAGACCTAGGTTATGCCCTCCGTCACTGGCTAAAAGGCGAAGGGAGCGCCTTGACAACAGGAATTGTACCCACACCCCAAGCATTTGCAGCCATCGACGTGGGAGATCGCGTATTAGCTAATGGTTATGCAGCTATGATGGAATTAAGCTATTTTTCAGATGATCGCACCAACTATATAGCTCAATTTAGTAACAGTCTCAACGATGAAATTCGCTCCACCAAAGCTCCCTTTGACTTTACCTATTTAGTAGGGACGAAAAATGGCGAAAGCGATTTTAAACTCGACGAAATTAGAGAAATGATCGCCCAAAATATCTTCTTGGATATGACCTCTGATTTTGCCCCTCATAAACGCTCAATTAGAGATAATATCAAAAGTTCCTGGGCAGAAAAAGACCCCGGAGGACGTGGTTATTCTAAACAATTTATGAGCTTCGGTTTATCTAGTATTGAAATACCTGTAGCCCATATTCGGACCTCCCTTTCCTATCGTCTCGCCCAAAACTTCGTTAATTGGTGGCTTAACGATGAAGCGATTCTCCCCCCCCAAATCTACGAGTTAGTCCGCGACAGTTATCTTAAACCCGCAAGGCTTACTCCTAATGAACTCCTCGCTGATTTAGCCTCCGCCGAAGAAGGTTCTTACTTAGAAGTTATTTACCAATGGGTAAACCAAATTCGTCAAGAAATAGAACAGCAAAACTGGTTAGAATGTACCCACAAAGGTGCTAATATGTTCGGCAGCGAAAAAGGGAAAATTCTACGCTTTGTAGATGAATATCTTCGACCTAAAGTTAATGGTTATCGTGCTGATCATTTTCGCGAATTAAGCCCAGATGAACGCCTCCACGGCGACTACTTTCAAAAAATTTATAGTAATCGCGATCGCGCCATTAAACAGGGTCAAGAAAGTTTGGAAACAGAATTTTACTCCATTCTCGAAGACCGTACCCGAGGCCCGAAATACGCAGACAGCTTTATTGTAATTGTGCGTCAACTATTCGACGACGCCAAGGAAAAATTTCGCCGGGATCAAGAAAAAGTCTGGACAGCTAATGAAAATAATCGTATAAGTCAATACGAAGGCGCAATCAAGGAGATGAATGAGTTAAAAGATAAATTTGCTCTCTCTAAACCTGATAAAATGGACCAATACTGCCAACAAGCTCTCCAAGGTTTAGAAGGCAGTTTAATCGCTACTATTCAACGTAAAACCAGAGCAGTAGCTGTGCAGGTTATAGAAGCATTGCAAGCACATCTCAACAGGCTCGAAAGTCGCTTCCAAAGTTGGCAACAACGATTAATCTTAGCCAGAGATATATTTAGTCAACAAAGCAGTTACAAAGCAGACAGCGCCAATGCTTTGAAGATTAATGGGATAAAACTATACGACCGCCAAGAACTAAACCTACTCTATGACGACTTTTTAGAACGATTAGCAGGAGAAACCAGTACAAGTAATAAAAATTTGACTGATGTAGGGTTAGACAAAGTTTGTAGTAATATCTCTAGTCAGGTTCTGGCTAAAGCAAGCCCCCTGTGGAAAGAAGAACGCCGCGCTGATGAAATTATGCGTCTTTTAGATATTACGAGTATTTCAGAAGTTCAAGAAGAAGACTTGAGAAAAATTATCTTGACCGAATGCAAAAATACCATCTACAAAGCACCAGAAAATAGCCGCATCAAAACAGAATTAGCAGCGTGCGATCGCCTTTTGAAAACCTATAACGATGAGCAAACTATTACTAATAACATTCGCATCGCCTACAATAGGTCTAAACCCTTACTTATCCTAAGTAGCGCCGTAATGCAAGGAGAAGATGCAGGCTTTAGCGAAGCAAAAAACCAAAATATAGCTATTCTAGGCGGGAAAAATACCCCAAATCCCGCAGCCCAAAAAATTCTGCCTAAACTGCAACAATTTATCCAAAATGAAGATAATATTAAACCCTTGGGAGAACCAGAACGCCATCGCATTATCTTTGTTCAAGAAATAGGTGGCTTCTCTCTCCGTTGTATCGAAGGTATGCGTCAACTGCGACAATCCTATCTTACCTGGAAAGGCAACTATATTCAAGCAAAAAGAGATCGACAAGCAGGCAAAAGTCGGGATTTACCAATACCAGTTCATCTGCAAAAAGAACCACCATTTTGGGATATATTTCCCGAAGATGAATCAATCTTTAATCTGGTTATCCAGGCTAGGGCTTTAAATGTACTGACATACCAAACAAATCAGAAAACCAAAGAAAATTTGATTCGCTATACTCGTCAAACCGTAATAGGTGCAGAAAATGTAGACTTAGCCGCCACCTGGGAAGAAGTTGTGTCAGTTTTACAAATAAAAGTCTGTAGAAGCGATCGCGAAGAAGTTGAACAACAAGTCAACCAACAGATTAATTCCTGTGAAACTGACTCACAAAAACAACGACTCTACGAAAAATTACTCAAATACCTAGAACAAAGAGGGATGGAATTACTTAAAGCCAAAAAAGGCGGTAAAGATGCCCCAGAATATAAACGAGAAGCTAAAATCATTCAAAATCTCATCGAAAGCCAGAAACTCAACGTTACTACCATTACTTCCCTATCTAAAGACCAATCTTATCAAGAAACAGTTAATGATAAACTAGACAAACCAGCTCAGGTTTTCTGCAACCAATGTGGTAAAAAAAATCCCCCTAAGTCTAAATTTTGCTCCGCTTGCGGTCATAAACTGGTATTGTAAAGTTTAACCATGGAAAATAAACAGCGCACCTTTGTTTTTCAAATTCCCGTAGATTTACTAGATAGTTACTCCCAATGGTTGTTAGATAATCGTATTCAAGCTAACTTAGGTACTCATGTGGTTACCCTAAACGCGGAAATGGCTATGTTAGCAACTCGCAACCCTCAATTAGCTGAAATTATTCATAAAAGCGAATTAGTAATCCCTGATGGTGCTGGGGTAATTATTTATTTAGCTTTACGAGGGTATCAACAACAACGTTGTCCTGGAATAGAATTGGCATCTTCTCTCATAACTTGGTGGGGAGAAATGTCCTATCCCGACAAAATCGTCTTCTATGGAGGCCAACCCGGTGTTAGCACCAAAGCGGCCCAACTGTGGACTACTAAGTATCCTCAACTCAAGATTATTACTAATCATGGCTATCTTGAACCTGAATCCCTCACCCAATGGCAAACAACTCTCAAAATAGAACAACCTAAACTTATCTTAGTGGGTTTAGGTGTGCCCCGACAAGAATTTTGGATCCAATCAAATCGTCATCTTTGCCCCGAAGCTACCTGGATAGGTATAGGCGGTAGTTTTGATATTTGGGCAGGAAACAAAGAACGAGCACCAACTTGGTTACGAGAAAATAATTTAGAATGGTTGTATAGACTTTATCAAGAACCTTGGCGCTGGCGACGAATGTTAGTCCTGCCTCAGTTTCTCCTAAAAGCTTTATGGTTTGACTCGGAGTAAATTAACAAAAGTAGCAAGAGAATACCCTCTATCAAATAAGATGTTACCAAGAGAAGATATCTTAAAAACAGTAGAAAATCGCGACGAAATCGCCCGAATTTTAGACCAAGCTGAACAGGCTTTGAAAACCTGGAGTGTAGTACAAACAGATTTTTTAGGCCCCGCTCTCTTGGTGGAAGCTTTGCCGCTATTTACAAATTTAACTGAATTGCATTGTTGGGCTTGGGGAGGTTACCCACAAGCAGAACGTCAACGCCTCGGTATAGCTAGAAGTGATATATTTTTAGATAATCAGGCAGTGGAATTAGCAGCCTTAGAAATTAGTGGTAACTTCTTGTTTGATACGGCTACCCATCGGGATTTCCTCGGGGCTATCTTGGGTATAGGCATTGTGAGAGAAAAAGTAGGGGATATTATTATTTTAGGGGAAAGAGGAGCTCAAGTGATTGTTACACCCCCTATGGTCGAGTTTATCTCTATGAGTCTATCTCAAGTACGCTCAGTGCCAGTGGAAATTCAACCAATCTCTCTAGATGAATTGAAAATTCGCCCCCCGAAAACTAAAGAAATAACCACAGTAGAAGCTTCTTTGCGTCTAGATGCGATCGCCTCAGCAGGTTTTGGGATGTCTCGTAGTAAAATGGCAGAGGCAATTAATAGCGGTGATGTGAGAGTAAACTGGAAAGAAATCAAGACCCCAAGTTATCTCCTAGCATCTGAAGATTTAATTTCTCTGGGTGGCAAAGGGAGATTAAAAGTAGGTGAAATTGCTATTACAAAAAAACAAAGATATAGAGTACAACTAACTCGCTACATTTAAAAAAATCCTCTCATAATCAAAAAAGTTAAATTAATATGAATGTTAGTTCCAAGTTCATTGAGGGAACTATTATAATTGAGAGAAAGTTAAGCAGATTAAGCATTTGTAAGTATTTAGCGAATTAAAGTATCAGCACAAAAGATTACACAATCAAGAGAAAAAACCAGAGCTAGATTGTCATAAAAGGAAAAATTAGGATATATTATATGACTCAATTATCACCCAAGCAACCATCGCCAAACCCTAAAGACCAAGATAATCAAAGTATTGAATCTATAATAACTACCGAAAACCAAACGAGTGAAGAGATAATATCTTTAGAAGGGGGGGGAGATTATATTCCTCCCGATAATAATCAACAGACCCCATCTCCTAGAATAAAAACATGGTGGGAAAAACTTAGTCTAAAAGACAGAGCGAGAATAGCAGCTATAAGCCTAGGGGTAATACCAGTGCTGATAGTGGGAGGTGTGGCTTGGTTTTTAACTTATAAACAAGGAAAAGATAGAATTATAGAAGCCCAGGTAACGGCGGTAGAAAATGCCAATGATCAAGTAGAATTATTTGTAGGCGATCGCCTCAAAGATATGATAGCAATATCTCAAATTGATGTATTTAGCGCTCCTGATTTGCGCACCACAATCCCAAGAGAAGCAAAAAATAGTACATTAGATACCTATAGCAAGACTTATCCTTACTACGAAAAGTTAGTATTTATGGGAATAAACGGCGAGGTACTAGCTATTTCAGGAGAAGAACTTGAAGAAACAGAAAGAAATTTTTTTGAAAAAGTGAAAAGAAGAAGTGAACCGCTAATCAGTCAACCTCAATACAGTCAGCAAGATAAAACCTATTATGTCTATATTTCAGCACCTATTATCGACAAAAATAGTGGTGAAATTGTCGGACTAATTGGCGCTAGTATGTCTACACAAGTATTGTCTGAACTGTTAGTTAAATACCAACTAGAAGAACAAAAATACTTTTTAGTAGACGGAAGTAACGAAATTACTAGCTCTAACATAGAAACAAGCATTAAGCAGGGGTTAGAAACAACATTGCCTCGACTAAGTAATCAAGAAGAAAAATCCTACGCCTTCGATTACCTAGGAGGAGAACAGCATATAGCAGCAATTACTCCATCAAAAAAACTAAGGGAATACGACCTAAACTGGAAAACAGTTTTAGCTAGACCAACACAGGCGGTAACAGCAGGGAGCAATTTAGGACTCCCGATAATATTAACGACCCTGATAGCAGCAGCAGTCGCCGCTTTACTAGCAAAAATGTTAGCAGATAAAATTACCGAACCATTAATGAAAGCAATTACCGCAGCTAATCGAATCAACCAAGGAGATTTAGAAACGGACATTTCTGCAACAGGGACAGACGAAATAAGTCAGTTACAGAATCAAATGAATGCCATCAGGGTCAACCTACACAAAATAAAAAGACAACAACAATTAGCAGAAATACAAGCATCAGAACTGAAAAATATAACCCAACAAATTAGCCTAGCGATGAGTCGTAAACAGCTATTTGAAACTGTAACTAAAAAAATTCGCTCCAGTCTTCAAACAGACAGGGTAATTATCTACCTCTTCGACGAAACCTGGGCAGGAAAAGTAGTAGCAGAATCAGTAGGTCCAGGTTGGCCAAAAGCCCTAGGTGCAACCATAGCAGACCCATGTTTTGCAGAAGAATATGTGGAAAGATATAAAAAAGGAAGGGTACAGGCCACAAATGATATATACAGCGCAGGCTTAACAGACTGTTACCTGCAACAACTTGAACCATTTGCTGTAAGAGCTAATTTAGTAGCCCCAATTATTTACCAAGAGCAATTACTAGGACTGCTTATTGCCCATCAATGTTCTGATATCAGACACTGGGAAAAAGTAGAAAAAGACTTCTTTAGTCAGATTGCGGCCCAAGTTGGTGTAGCTTTAGAAAGGGTAGAATTGCTACAGGAACAAGAACTTAGCTTGAAACTAGCAGAACAGTTGAAAAATCTAACCCTGAAACTAGCAGGAACCTTTGATAGTGAAACAATCTTCGATAACGTAACCACAGAAATTAGAAACATACTGAAAACAGACCGGGTAATTATCTATAGCTTCGATGAAACTTGGCAAGGTACAATTGTAGCAGAATCAGTAAAAAGTGAATGGCCTCGGGCTTTAGGTTCCACAATAGCAGACCCCTGCTTCGCTGAAAGATATGTGGAAAAATATCAACAAGGAAGAGTAAAAGCCACAGAGGATATTTATAACGCAGGCTTGACAGAATGTCACATAAAACAGCTTAGTCCCTTTGCAGTTCGTGCCAACATAGTCGCCCCTATTTTAATAAAAGGCAAACTCACAGGTTTACTCATCTCCCATCAATGTTCTGATACTAGACACTGGGAACCAGGAGAAATAGCCTTCTTTGGCCAAGTATCCACTCAGGTAGGTTTAGCTTTAGAGAGGGTAGAACTAATCGAAGGACAAAAAATCGCTGAAGCAGAACAACGAGCCGCAAGAGAACAATTACAACAACGAGCTTTAGAACTACTGATGGAAGTAGACCCAGTAAGCCAAGGGGATTTAACTATTCGTGCTAGTGTAACCGCAGATGAAATTGGGACTATTGCCGATTCTTACAACGCCACAATCGAAAGTTTGCGACGTATCGTTACTCAGGTACTCAGGGCCAGTAAACAAGTGGCAGATACAACCGGAACGAATGAAACCTCTGTGCAAATGCTTTCAGCAGAAGCAATGGAACAAGCTCATAATATTAGTGCGGCTTTAGATAAAATTAAAGCCATGACTCAATCAATCAAAGCAGTAGCAAGTAACGCAGAAGAAGCAGAACTAGCAGTAAAACAAGCTAACCAAAGTGTAGAACTCGGCGACGACGCTATGAACCGTACAGTAGACGGGATTATGACTATCCGGGAAACTGTAGCAGAAACAGGGAAAAAAGTTAAGCGTTTAGGAGAATCAACCCAAAGAATTTCTAAAGTAGTTAACCTGATTAGTAGCTTCGCCGAACAAACAAACCTTCTCGCTCTGAACGCATCAATTGAGGCAGCCCACGCCGGAGAAGAAGGACGTGGTTTTGCAGTGGTAGCAGAAGAGGTACGTTCTCTAGCTCAACAATCAGCTCAAGCAACAGCAGAAATCGCCGCCACCGTAGCAGAAATTCAAGCAGAAACCAATGAAGTAGTCTCAGCCATGGAGGCAGGGACAGAACAAGTAGTTACTGGGACTAAATTAGTAGAAGAAACTCGGACTAACTTAAACCAAATTACAGCAGCTTCGGCGAAAATCAGTCAGTTAGTTACCGAAATTACTAAAACGGCCCTAGAACAAGCAAAAACAAGTGAAAATGTCAGTGAAACTATGACAGAAGTAGCAGTTACTTCTAATAAAACCTCTCTAACAGCGACAGAAGTGTCTGATTCCTTTAAACAATTACTAGCGGTAGCTAAAGAGCTACAAGAAAGTGTCGGAAAATTCAAAGTTCAATAACAGTTGCCTTATTAAAACTAAGCACCAGAACTTTATCTAGTTAATAAAAGACAAAATTACTATGACTCAGACTTCTCCTAATCCCACTACCCAAAACCCAAAACCAGATAATTTAACAGGAAATATCCCAACTCAATCTGACTACTGGAAAACTGAAACAGAAAACGTTACCCCAGATTTAGCTCCTATCCCCCCTACCGTTAGTAAAAACTGGTTTGATAATATCTCCATTAACAGTAAACAGTTATATGGGGCTTTCCTACCAGCTTTGATTTCTCTAGTTGGTTTAGGAGGAGTAAGTATATGGTTACTCCAAGCCAATAGTCAAAAACAACTAGAAGAACAAGTTCGTTCTGAATTAGAGTTAATTAGTACAGTAAATCCAGAACAAATAAATCAGATAAATACAGAAGGATATACGAGGGTTTATGAACCGGAAAACCTCGAAGAATTAGATAGTGAGTTGAGTCAGCTTCTCTCTGAAGCATCATCAGACAAGATTGTGACAGGAGAAGCCGAATTAGAGGGTAGAAGATACAAAATAGCAGCTAAATCACTACCAAATCAACAAATATTGGTAAGAGGAAGGGAAAAAAATCCTCTAAACTTTCACAGAGGAATCTTGACAGCCACAGGATTAGGGATTTTGCTGAACCTCTTAGGGGCAATCTTACTGAATAAAAGCATAACAAAAAGGATAAATCACCTATTAACTAAAGCTCAACATCTGAGTCAAGGAGAAGAAAGAGGAGAAGAATATAAACAAGGGATTCCAGGTCAAGATGAAATTGGAGAAATAGCAAGTAACCTAAATTATTTAGCCGCCCAAAAACAACAACAAACTCAAAACCTCATCAAAGAAACAGAACAAATTCTCATCTTAGCTGATATAGCAGCCAACCAAAATCTAGACGAAACCGGATTATCACAATGGTTGACAAATAAACTAGAAGCAGCTAGAGAAGCAATGGGATTAGACCGTCTCTTAATTTACCACATCAACAAACAAGGTAGCGGTCATATTGTTTTAGAAGCTTTAGCCTACGGACTTGAAAGCTCTTTAGAAGCGTCTATAGATGATAAATGTATTCCTCAATCTCTCCTAGATGCCTACACACAAGGTCGAGTAGTGCCAATCAAAGACACTAGCAAAGCCAATTTTCATCCAGACCACTTTAACCTGATGGTACGCCTAGGAGTAAAAGCTAACTTAATTGTACCAGTAATGACTCAGGGTAAACTATTTGGTCTCCTAATTGGCCATAATTGTCAAAAACCCCATAACTGGACTCAAAAAGAAATTAATTTTCAAAAACAACTATCAACTCAAATCGGCACAGCCTTAGACCGTCTGGCGATTCGGAACCAAGAAATAAAAGAAACGAATCTATCCCAAAAAATGCAAAAAATTCTCATCCAAGTAGCTAGTGTCACAGACAGCGAACAAATATTTAAACAAACTTTAACAGATATTCGCTCCGCTTTAGGTACAGATAGAGTGATAATTTATAGCTTTGATGAAACCTGGAAAGGCACTATCATCGCCGAATCAGTAGCCGACGAATTTCCTGTAGCTTTAGGCGCTCAAATCGCGGATCCCTGCTTCGCTGAAAACTATGTGGAAAGATATAAACAAGGGAGAGTTCAAGCCACACCAGATATCTATAACGCTGGATTAACCAATTGTCACATACAACAACTAGCACCCTTCAAAGTGAGAGCCAATATGGTGGCTCCAATAATAGTGCAAAAGAAACTAATGGGATTACTGATAACCCATCAATGTGATGGCCCCAGAAATTGGGAACAGCGAGAAATTGACTGGTTTAGTCAGTTATCTAATCAAATAGGTTTAGCAATAGAACGTTCTAGCCTCCTAGCTAAACAGCAACAATCAGCAGAAATAGAGCGTCAAGAAAAAGAAAAACTCCAACAAAGAGCATTACAGTTGATGATGGATTTTTATCCGGCTAGTCAAGGAGACTTAACTGTACAAGCTGATGTAACCTCTGACGAAATTGGTACTATTGCTGATTCCTATAACAGCATGATTGAAAGTATGCGTCAAACTATTACGATAGTAAGGGGTATAGCTGAACAAGTGATTGACCAAGCTCAAAATAATCAGAATTTAATCACACAACTGTCAAATAATGAACAAGAAAAAAGTCAGAATCTGTTAGAATCCCTGCAACGGCTACAAGCTGTGAACGAAACTATCAAAAATATGGCCCAAAATGCTGAACAAGCAGAGGTAGCAATTGCCGAGGCAACTCAAATGATAGAAACAGGAGAACAAACCCTGAATAATACTCTACAAGGAATGTTGAGTATTCAAGATACTGTGAAAAATAGAACAGAAAAAGTTATTAAACTAGAGGATTCTAGTCAAAAAGTTTCTAAAGTTACCCAACTAATTGGGAAATTTGCCGCTCAAACTCATCTGTTGGCTTTGAAAGCCTCAATAGAAGCCGCAAGAGCCGGAGAAGAAGGCAGAGGCTTCGCAGTAATCGCAGATGAGGTAAGAGATTTGGCATCTCAGTCAGCAGAAGCAACCGCAGATATCGAAAGTTTAGTCAGCGATATTCAAAGAGAAACTAGAGAACTAATGGGATTTATGGAAGATGAACAAGCACAAATTACCAGCGAAACTACTTCCGTAGAAACTAGTCGCGATTGTCTTAGCGAAATTACTGCCATCACCGCTAAAATTAATCAATTGGTGGTGGAAATAGCCAAAAATGCCGGAGAAGAAAGGCAAAATAACGATGAAATTCAGAAAAACATGGAAAGATTTACAGTTAATAGTGAGAAAAATGTAGAATCTCTGGAAGCATCTCTCAGTTATTTCCAAAATATCCTAAAATTAGCCCAAAAATTACAAAAAGATACTTCTAAGTTTAAAATATAATCATTAAAAGATAATATCATGAATCCCCATATTAATGGCTCAGCTTATCAATTTTTTCTAGAGGAAATACCTGAACTCCTACAAATTATGGAAACAGGTATTTTGACAATTAGATACGAAAGAACTACGGCTAAAGTTCACGAAATTATGCGTGCCGCTCACTCAATCAAAGGCGGCGCCGCTAGTGTAAATTTAGAAGGAATTAAAGAAATTGCTCATGGTCTAGAAGATTATCTCAAAGCTCTCTATAGTGAGGAGGTAATTATTGATGAAGAATTAGAAAGTCTTCTGCTTCAGGGATATGATACTCTCCGCTTACCTTTGTTGGAAGCAATAGATAATGCGCCCATAGATGAAGAACAAGCTTTAGCTACCGCTAAGCCAATATTTGCTCAAATAGAAGCTAAATTGGGTCCAGCTCTTTCTAGTATCGACGATTATATACCAAGTTCTAGTGACTTGGGGATTGATATCGTTGATTCAATATTTCAAGTAGATGTAGCAGAAATAATTTCTACCCTCGATAGTTGGAGTATTAATCCACCCGCTGATTTAGAAGCAGAATTACAATCTCAAATAGAAATATTTGCAGGGTTTGGGGAATTGTTAAATTTACCAGGAGTAAAAGAAATTGCCCAGACGGCAACCGCAGCACTTCAGTTAAATCCAGAACATATCAGCACCATCATTAGGTATTTTCGTCACGATGTAAATTCAAGTCGAGATCAAATATTGACAGGAGATCGTATATCAGGGGGTGAAGTATCCCCAAGTCTCAAGGCTTTGAGTCAAGCAAAACAAGAACCAATGGTAAATAATTCCTATAATCAAAATGTTAACATCTATGATGAATCTTATCAATTCTTTATAGAGGAAGCAGACGAGTTATTGGATAATATTGAACATGGGATTCTTAGTCTCAAAGAAGAAAAATCTACTAACAAAGTTCACGAAATAGTTCGCGCCGCCCACTCTATAAAAGGTGGCGCGGCTATGGTGAATTTAAACACCATTAGAGAGATAGCCTATAGTTTAGAAAATTATTTTAAAGCCCTCCACAGTAAAGATGTAGTTATTGATACAGAATTAGAAAATTTATTACTACAAGGATACGATTGTCTGCGCAGACCGATACAAGAACAAATAGAAACAGGAAATCATGATGTAGAAGAAGCTATAGCCAGAGTAAAACCAAGATTTGAGCAGATAGAAGCTAAATTAGGAGAAGCTTTGACAAATATAGATGATTATGTACCAAGTTCTCAGGATTTGGGCATAGATATAGCATCATCAATATTTGAAGTAGATGTAGCAGAACTAATTGAGAGTATCGATGAATTAAAGTTAGATACATCAAATAGTAATCGAAAAGCAGCGTTAGAAGAGAAAATAGAGATATACTCATCCTTTGGAGAATTGCTAGATTTACCAGGCGTAAGAGCGATCGCCCAGGGAGCAACAAAAGCCTTAGCAACTAATCCAGATAAAATTGACCAAATAATAGAAGCTTTTAGAGAGAATGTAAGCAGTAGCCGCAAACAAATTCTAGAAGGAGACCGCGCCTCAGGGGGTGAAGTATCAGCAGCTTTAGCGGCCTTAGGAGAGAGTGTAAGTGAAAGAATAACAAATATAGAGACAAGTAGTCAATCTTATCAATTCTTTATAGAGGAAGCAGAAGAACTATTAATAATTATCGAAAATGGTATTCTGAGTCTAAAAGAAGACAAGTCTACCAATAGAATTCACGAAATCATGCGTGCAGCCCACTCCATAAAAGGCAACGCCGCTAGTGTAAACTTAGAGGCAATAAAAGAAATTGCTCACAATCTAGAAGATTACTTTAAAGCTTTATATAGTGAGAGTGTAGTGATAGATGAAGAAATGGAAAGCCTATTACTACAAGGATACGATTGTCTGCGCATCCCTCTATCAGAACAAATAGCCACAGGAAGTTATAACCCAGAATTAGCCCTAAGAGAAGCGGAGTCAGTTTTTAAGGAAATTGAATCTAAACTAGGCAATGCACTACAAGAAACGGAAAACTATATACCCAGTTCTCAAGATTTAGGCATAGATATGGTGGCATCTATCTTTGAAGTAGATGTACAAGAAGAATTAACAAGATTAGAAGCAATAATAGATAGACCCCAGGATTACGAAGTAGCAGGAGAAGCAAGAGCTTTAATTGATGTGTTTGCAGGATTTGGGGAGTTACTTAATTTGCCAGGATTCGCCTCAATAGCTAATGTAGCATTAGAAGCACTCTCAAAAAATCCAGAACAAATATTAAGAATTTGTGAGTTAATGTTACAAGATTTTACAAAAAGTAGAAACCAAGTGTTAGCAGGCGATCGCACCTCTGGGGGAACACCGAGTCCTGAACTAGTATATCTCTCACAAGAGAACGTTATTACTAATGGGGATTTAGAGGAAACAACTACAGAGAAACATGCTTCCGTTGAAGATATATTTAACGAAGAACAAGATGAATCTAGTAGTTTGTTACTAGAAGACATTTTTAGTGAATACGAAGAAAACCACACAGCAAGTTCTTCTTTAGAAAATATTCTAGCCGCAGCAGAAACCGCGGCGCAAGAAGAAGAAATAACCTCAGACCTCCAGGATTTAGAAGAGTCAGAAACAACCTCAAATACTCGTGAACTTCAAGAATTGTTTATTAAAAAAGAAGACACAAGGGATTTAGAAGAGTCAGAAAAAACCACTATGACTCCCTATTTTGAAGAATTATTTGCTGAAGGTAATACCAACTCCACCTCTAGAGAAAACTTCAGAGATTTAGAGGAGTCAGAAAAAACCACTATGACTCCCTATTTTGAAGAATTATTTGCTGAAGGTAATACCAACTCCACCTCTAGAGAAAACATTAGAGATTTAGAGGAGTCAGAAAAAACCACACTTACTCCTAATTTTGAAGAATTATTTGCTGAAGGTAATACCCCCTTCACAGCGAGAGAAAACACCAGAGATTTAGAGGAGTCAGAAAAAACGACACTTACTCCTAATTTTGAAGAATTGTTTGGGGAAACTGATACCTCCTTGACTGGGGGGGAAAACACCAGAGATTTAGAGAAATTAGAAAAAACGACACTTACTTCTAATTTTGAAGAATTGTTTGGGGAAACTTATATCCCCTTCACCACAACAGAAGACAACTTTGACTTGACCTCTGACTTAGAAGAGTCATTAGAAGACTCAGAAAAAACTGAACATTCTATTCCCAATTTTGAAGAATTGTTTGGGGAAGTTGATACCCCATCCACCACAACAGAAGATACCTCTGACTTAACCACCGACGGAGAAGATTCAGTTACCGCTAGTGATATCCCCAGCTTAAACAACAAATTAAACCAAGAATTACAAGAAACTACAGATTCAGAAAAAACTGAACATTCTATTCCCAATTTTGAAGAATTGTTTGGGGAAGTTG
>NZ_JALKVM010000094.1:0-23551 GCF_057440575.1 Johannesbaptistia floridana | reverse complement strand
AATATGGCTTTTCTGTGCAAAAACAAATTTATTTAGAAAAAGGTGGTAAACTAGATAAATTTGAATTAGATTATGAAAGCTATAAAAAGATGGCGGAACAATTGGGCTGGTATACAGGAAACCTACAAAGAGACGGTTATTATCCTACTCTTATATTAGGTTGGTTAATTTGGGGGTATGAGGGGTACCTTTTTTCTCTTCTCTAGACTATAGCAGATAAAGGACTTAGACGATCCATAAATGTTTATATAAATTTCATCTGTACGATTTTATAAGGGTTTTTTGGATTTCATTACCTGTTAGAGCTCTAGAAGTACTATACTAATAACATAACTGTCTAGTAAAATTAAACAAATATCAACTACCAACCCTGAAAAAGTGTATTAAAATATACCAAAACCTCAAAGATAAAAGTAATTTAGACACACCAATCCCTTGTGATAATTTGTAACTCAGTAATAATTAGCAAGATATTCCTCAACATACTTAGGGTTATAGCATTTCAAAGGACTCATGAGGTTGTACCTAACTCTCGGAGCCTCGGTGCCTCTCGGAGCCTCATATCTTCCACCAAAACAAAAGTACAGAAATTGGCCGACAAGGGAGAATCAATTTTTAAGCGCGATCGCATTAATTCTTTAACTCATTACTCATTACTCATTACTTCAAAACTCAGTAACTGTAGGGTGCGTTAACCTATTTATAGTATATTTTAATTCTATAAATCTACATAAGACTTTTAGGTAAAGAGGCAATGATAATACTCACTCTCTCGTGTAGGAATGAGCGATCGCCTTGCTGGATATTTTACGTGGTGCGCAGTCAGCAAAAATATTTGTTCATCAATGGGATTCTGTGCGTTACGCCCTTCGCGGGCTAACGCACCCTACTAATGTTTATAGATTTGAAAAAATATTTCGTCTAACTATTCCCGTATCTCACATAAATCACCTGTAGTAGGGGCGCAAGGCTTGCGCCCTAAATACGCTCAGACAAAGCGCCGTAAATCAATTGGATTTGCTGCGTTACGCTCTTAATAAGAAAGAAGCGATCGCCTTGCTGGATACGTTACGCGGTGCGCAGTCAGAAAAAATATTTGTTCATCAATTGGATTCGGTGCGTTACGCCCTTCGCGGGCTAACGCACCCTACTGGTCTGTAAGCAGTGCCGAGAATTTTTTTTTGCTTTAACCTAGAGATAGCGTTGATTAAATTTTAAATGACTAAGACAAATCCAGATATAGTAATTATAGGTAGTGGTGTTGGCGGACTATGCTGTGGAGCCATGTTAGCACGCTATGGGTTAGATGTAACTGTATGTGAAAGCCACAGTATACCAGGTGGTGCCGCCCATGCCTTTGAACGAAATGGCTATAAGTTCGATTCTGGACCTTCTCTTTATTCGGGATTGTCCTATAGTCCTTCTCCTAATCCCCTCAGACAAGTATTAGATGCCGTAGAAGAAGATATTGAATGGGTTAACTATTATAGTTGGGGTTGTTTCTTACCAGAGGTAACCATCGATGCCGGAGTAGGTTCAGAGGAATTTAAACATATTCTTAAAAAGTTACGTGGTGAAGAAGCAGTAAAAGAATGGGAAGAATTACTAAAGGCTGTTGCTCCCCTATCAGAAGCGGTGATGAAGTTACCTACGGCGGCTTTACGTTGGGATTTAGGTGCAATCTTTACTGTAGGTGGTTATGCCCCTAGTTTACTCCCATATATAGGCAGTGCCAGTAAGCTTACAGGTGCATTTGATCAAGTGACTAAAGGGATAGTAAAAGATCCTTTTATTTATAATTGGCTCAATCTTCTCTGTTTTCTGCTTTCGGGATTACCTTTAGAACAAACTAGCGCTGCTGAAGTGGCTTTTATGTTCGCCGATTGGTATCGTCCGAATGTGGCCCTAGATTACCCAGTAGGAGGTAGTGGTGCCATTATCGATGCTTTAGTTCGAGGTATGGAAAAGTTTGGGGGTAAGTTAAGACTCAATTCCCATGTGAGTGAAATATTAGTGGAGAATCAAAAAGCAGTAGGGGTAAAATTACGTAATGGTGAAGAGATTCGCTCTAACCAAGGCGTTGTCTCTAATGCTTCGGTTTGGGATACTATGAAAATTATTCCCCCTCAAGCAATACCTAGCGACTATCGTCAAGAAAGAGAAAATACTCCTGCCTGTGATAGTTTTTTACATCTACATTTAGGCATTGATGGCACAGGATTAGAAGATAAGATTGGTTGTCACTATGTGGTGCTGAAAAACTGGGACATCGCGGCACCCCAAAATTTGGTTGCTGTTTCTATTCCTTCGGTTTTAGATCCTTCTTTAGCCCCAGAGGGTAAGCATTGTATTCATGTATATACACCTGCTACAGAACCTTATGAGTTATGGGCTAATCTAGATAGACGCAGTGAAGCTTATCAACAGCAAAAACAAGAACGCGCTGAGGTGATGTGGTTAGCTTTAGAAAAGATAATTCCTGATATTCGCGATCGCACGGAAGTAAGTTTGGTGGGAACTCCTTTGACTCACGAGCGCTATCTAAGACGCGATCGCGGTTCCTATGGTCCCGCCTTGATAGCAGGGAAACAGACCTTTCCTGGCCCTCAAACCCCCCTTACAGGCTTATTTTGCTGTGGGGATGGGACTTTCCCAGGTATTGGTGTTCCCGCTGTAGCTGCTAGTGGAATGGGTTTAGCTAATACTCTCGTCTCCGTGCCTCAACATTTAGAACTACTTAAGGCGATTACCGAAGGCTCAGATCTTGCATCTTTATCAAAAGTTACTGGTGGGGGTTGAGTAATGAGTAATGAGTTTTGAAGTAATGAGTTAAAAAATTAATGCTCAACGCTTAAAAATTGGTTGACCGAGCACGATCTTAGGCGAAAGAGAAATGAACTTTTTCTGAGGTTAATTTAGTACATAAGTACTGGTGCTTTGATATGAGGAAGGGGAAAAGTAATAAATAGTGAGGCGATATTTACTGGCGCCCATTAGCAAAATTATGCGTTTTGAGTAATGAGTAATGAGTAATGAATAATGAGTTTTCTCAACAAATTGTGATTATCGGTGGTGGATTCGGTGGACTATATACAGCATTAGCTTTGAATAAGTCTAGCTTGGTTAAATCCCAGAAAGCTACAGTTACCCTAGTAGAAGCTGAAAGCCATTTTTTATTTACACCACTTTTGTATGAATTGTTGACTGAAGAGTTAAGGAGTTGGGAAATTTCCCCATCCTATCAGAAACTGTTGAGTCACACCACAATCAAGCTGGAATCTCAAATCGCTACTAATATAGATTTAGAAAAACAGCAGGTAATTTTAGTTAATCAACAACGAATAGATTATGATTATTTAGCGATCGCTGTAGGCAGTGAAAATCGTCCTCTACCTATTCCTGGTGCTGATTATAGTCTTAACTTTCGTACTCTTGCTGATGTGGATTTACTTGAGGAGAAATTAAAACCTCTAGAATTATCCCAAAGACAGTATATTCGGATTGCTGTAGTAGGAGGAGGTGCCAATGGAGTAGAATTAGCTTGTAAATTAGCAGATCGTTTAGGCGATCGCGGTGAGATATATTTATTAGAAAGAGGGACATCAATTCTTAAGCATTTTTCTTCTGGAGTCCAAGCTGCTGCTAATCGTGCCATCAGTAAAAGAAAAATCTATGTTATTTATGAAGCTAATTTAGAAGCTATCGAGGCAGAAACAATTAAGTTAAATGGGGAAAATATGCCGATAGATTTAGTAATATGGACAGGAGGCACCCAAGCTAGAGAATGGATTAAAAAATTACCCTGTCAAAAGAATAATCGAGGCAAATTACTCACTTTACCTACTCTACAACTGCTTGAATATCCAAAAGTATTTGCCTTAGGAGATGTAGCAGAAATTTACCAGTGTCAAAAAAACATACCAAATACAGCTCAAGCTGCCTATCAAGCCGCTAGTTGTTTAGCAACTAATATGGTTAGAAATATCCAGGGAAAAAAACTCAAACAATTTCACTATTTACATTTAGGAGATATGTTAACCCTCGGTAAAAGAAGGGCAGTTATTTCTAGTTTTGGGATTAATTTAGAGGGTAAATTAGGCGATAAACTCAGGAGATTAGTTTATATTTGTAGAATGCCAACTTGGCGTCATCGTTTTCAAGTATTAAGAAATGTTATACAGATTTCTCTACTACGTAGATTAAAGTTTGTCCCTAGGCAAATAGGTAAATTATTTAATTCTTGATAGATATTATTATAGTAATTTAATTTTATATAGCATTTCAAAGGACTCATGAGGTTGTACCTAACTCGGAGCCTCCGAGCCTCATATCTTCCACCAGAACTTATGTACTAATTTTTAAGGAAAAATGTTCTTTATGGTTAATTCTCTATAATCTTTGTATCCTAGAGGTTTAACATCAATTCTTTTACTTCAAAACTTCAAAACTTCAAAACTCAACCACCCCCAGTAAATGAGTGGAAAAGATGCAAGATCTGAGTAAAAGAGGTGAGGTCTGGAGCTAATCGCCACATGATTAAGAAATGTTGAAAATATTTGCAAAAAAGTTACAACAAAGTAATTTATACACTTTGTAATCAAAGAAAAATGCACTCTTTCTAGCATAATACATCAAAAAAACTTGCACTTTTTATGATAAAAATGGACTCAAACCTTTATCTAGCAAAAGTTTTACATTTATTCAGCAAGCCCTAACTAGCAAAAAAACCTGACGAGGTGACAACTTTTGTTAAACTGAAGGCTCCGGCATACTTAAGGAATAATTACAGTAACCGCAGCCACAGCAATTAACATTTCATCATTTTTATCATTCAAAGAGGCGATCGCCCTCCCGTTGACAATCATGCCTCCATCACTCACCTTAAGGCTTTTTTGACCAAAAGGTAACACTGCTAATACTTCTGCTTCCCTGACGGTATCAGGATAGGGTACAGCCACTTCTACTTCTACAATCATTTGGTCAGGATGGTCTAATCCTGCTACTTCCCAAACTCCTGGTAAGGCATTGTGGGCGATCGCGTTGCGTACTGCTCTTGTAGCTGCTACTGTGGGATCTTGTCCGTGTTGGTCAATCCCCATACCCATTTCAATTATTAAACGTTTTTTACTCATTTTTTTGCTTTAGTCTGCTATAAATCAAAAGCATTGGAACTAAGATTATCTTGAGGTAAGAAGGAGCGTTCCGAAGGTAAAGGAGCGACTGGCTCTGTTAAAGTAAATTTCCCCGCGGTAATCATATTTTTCAGAGTTTCTGCTACTTCCCGAGAGCGAGAAATACTAGCTAGGGGTGCTACTCTGACTGTTTTTCCCTCTATTTTAATTTTACCGCTTTTAAGCTGTGCGTAACTTACTAGACCAAAAGTCGGACG
The DNA here is from genome assembly GCF_057440575.1 of Johannesbaptistia floridana. NCBI lineage: Bacteria > Bacillati > Cyanobacteriota > Cyanophyceae > Chroococcales > Cyanothrichaceae > Johannesbaptistia > Johannesbaptistia floridana. Next base: position 18,162 of record NZ_JALKVM010000094.1, on the reverse strand, counting down.
TACTCGCCGAGGGATAGAAAAATCTACAACGGGGGCCACAATTTCTTCGTCTTTTACTGTACAGTTTACTACTACTTGTTCATTAATTACTGGAATTGGTATTCCTACCCCTAACATTAGAGATGGACCATATTTTTTAAAATAACAACCTCTAACCCAGTAGGAGTCCATTTGTTTAGCATCACCAATCAAAGCCAGAGTGGCGGCAGGACCAATTGGTGTTTGATTGGGTAAGCGTTTTTGTAGGGGAAAATGTTGAGTCCCCTCCCAAGTAACATAACCAATACCTCCCCCCAGAAAAATGCGAGTACCTATACCTATAGTCTCCAAACATGGGTCATTAAATAGGGGAGAGATATTTCCCGGATTGGAATAAACTGCATTTCCCAGACGGGGTAATAGAGGTCCTAAATAAGTATACAGAGGACTATCTCCGGCGTTAACCCCAACAATAAAATTTTGATAGAGGTTACGTGGATTAAACAAATAAAACTGATTAATTGTTTCTTTAGTAATAGTTGTTTCTATACTAGCGCGGGGGTAACAATCGGTAACTTGTCCAATTGCTTTAAGATTTACAGATTTCCCCGCGATTAATTCTTCGATTACATGTCCTCCTCCCCGATTATTTGCTACATTATTTACGTTCACTTCTAGATCACTAATATCTCCTCCTTCTGGAATCATTGTAGCCCCTATGTATAGATCCACTGCCCCAAAACCTGCATAGGCCGGAACACCATCTAACCAACAATCACGAATTTTAATCGGGGGATCTGTATGACCGATATTAATAAAAGCCCCAGATGACTCCATGGGTTCAAAAGTCCCTGTACAAACCACATCAACCTTTTCAAAGGCTTGAGTGACTCCTATTTCTGCTACTTCCTCTTTTAGTTGTTCTACTGTCCAAACAACTGCTTTACCTTGGGTAATTTTCTCATTAATTTCGGTAATAGTTCGCATACATCTTGATTTTTTGCTAAGAATCTACTTTTGCTACCATTGTTTGTACTGCTATATTCCTATAAAAGCTCAACTATTCCACGGAATTTTTGATCATTCGCCAACTTAATAATATTGCGGTAATTATAGTAGGAGTAAACACACCAATTAGAGCATGAGTTGGACTGGCAGTAATTGGTAAATCTACAATAAAATACTTAATAGCTACAGACATTGCCGTAGATATTCCTAATACTTTGATAATTAGTTCTAAACTACTATTCATTCATTTATTTAAGTTTTTGTTTGAGGAACTTAATAATTGTGTTAATCTGTTTTCTCTGCTTAACCATTTCTCCGTGCATTTTCCGAATAGTTGCTTTAAGTCTAGCAATTTCTGCGGCCATTTCTTCAGGATCAGTGCTCACAGTTTGAGGAGGAGTAGTATCATCTGGTGGTAGTTGTGCTGGAGCTTTTCGGATAGCATCTTTGATAGCATCCTTTAACTGTTTTTGATCAAAAGGCTTTTCTACAAAGGCAAAATCCTTAAAAGGCTCACTAATTTTATCCGTTACCTCTTCTTTGCGCCCGGACATTAATACTAATGGTATCGCTTTCAGGTTTGGCTGTTTTTGAATTTCTTGATAAACATCCCAGCCGCTCATACGAGGTAAGAAGAAGTCTAGCATAATTAAATGGGGAGGATTGCTTTGGATTAAATTCCAACCTTCAGCTCCATCTTCTGCTTCTATAACTTCAAACTTACCTTCTGCTAACATATCTTTGACACATCTTCTGATAACTCTACTGTCATCAATTACAATAATCCTACGATTAGCCACTGATATAACTCCTTTTAGTTTTGTGGTAATATGTTACTCATCTTGATGATTTTGTTTCTCAATTAAAAGCTAAGCTTATAAAAATTGTTGATTACTTTAACAATTATATTATGTACTAACCTGTTTTTTGATTTTTGACAAAAGGTCGGGACGTCTAATTCTAGTTCTTTCTATTTGTTGTTCAAGACGCCAATTGGCGATCGCTTCATGGTCTCCTGAACGTAAAACTGATGGTACTTCCCAATCACGAAAAACAGGCGGTCTAGTATACTGAGGATAATCGAGTAAACCCTCTTCAAAACTTTCGGCTTTGAGAGATTCAGTTTTACCCACAGTTCCTGGCAATAAGCGAACCACACCATTAACTAATGCTAAAGCAGGTATTTCTCCACAAGTCAGGACAAAATCCCCGAGAGAAATTTCCTCGTCTACTAAATATCTAACTCTTTCGTCTACTCCTTCATAATGGCCGCAGATTAAAACTAGTTGTTGATAATTAGAAGCTAATGTTTTCAGTATATCTTGATTTAAAGTTTTTCCTTGGGGACTCATCAAAATAATTTGCCTATTTGGCAGAGTTTCTAGAGATTCTACCGCAGCAAAAATTGGTTCGGGTTTGAGTAACATTCCTACACCACCTCCATAAGGTTCATCATCTACACGATGATGCTTATCGGTGGTGAAATCTCGGGGATTAATCAAGTTAACTTGAGCAATACCTTTTTTGATTGCCCTACCGATTAAACTGGAGTTGAGGGGTGAAGTAAAAAACTCGGGAAATAAGCTAATAATATCAATCTGCATAGATGGTTATTCACATTCACACTCATTTGGACTGAGGGCTTCTTCACTCTTAAATTTAACAGAGTCTAGAAGCTTTGCTTTTATAATAAAGACATAATTAACTATTATCACACAGAAATAATCAATGTCTTCTACAGAAGTTAAAAGTAAACCGGAGATTGACCAAGAACAATACTGGAATGAAATTCCCGATGAAGCAGAGATGTCCTTGTTTGAACATCTTGAAGAATTGCGAATGCGTATTTTTGCCTCACTGATTGGAGTGTTAATTGGCTGTATTAGTTGTTTCATTTTTGTTAAACCTATTGTACAACTATTACAAATTCCCGCTCAAGGGGTAAAATTTTTACAACTAGCACCGGGAGAGTATTTCTTTGTTTCCATTCAAGTGGCAGGATATAGCGGTATACTAGTGGCTAGTCCTTTTATTCTTTACCAGGTTATTCAGTTTGTTCTCCCAGGCTTAACTCGTCGGGAACGCCGTTTAATTGGACCAATTGTTTTAGCTTCTACAGTGCTATTTTTTGTAGGGATTGCTTTTGCCTATTTGGTTTTGGTTCCCGCAGCTTTAAACTTCTTTATTAATTATGGTGCTGATGTAGTTGAGCAATTATGGTCAATAGATAAATATTTTAAGTTTGTACTACTTTTGTTATTTAGTACTGGCTTAGCTTTTCAAATTCCAGTGATTCAGTCATTGTTAGGATTTTTGGGGATTGTCTCGGCAGAACAAATGCTCAAAGCTTGGCGCATAGTTGTAGTAGGGGCCCTGGTTTTGGGTGCAGTGTTAACACCTTCTACTGATCCCCTCACCCAATCTTTACTAGCAGGAGCAGTAATTGGGCTATATTTAGGGGGAATAGGTGTAGTTAAGTTATTAGGGAAATAATGCAGTTATCTCAAAATAAATGGCGCTTAGGTATCGCCATCGCTGTTATCTTAGGCATATTACTATTTGTGTTTTTAGCACCAGAAGGCTCTGTAAATCAGCAAGGTTCTAGTTACAGTAGTAAACCTTTTGGTTATGGCGCTTGGTATAGTTATATGAAAGACCAACAGGAAGTTGAGATAAATCGTTGGCGTCAACCCGTAAATCAACTAGAATCAGATTCTCCAGTCACCTTGATTCAAGTACACTCTTTCCCCCCTTCGGCTTTACCAAGAGATTGGGTAAGTAAAGGTAATACTTTGATTATTCTCGGCGTTGAGGCAGAAGCAACAGGTGCTAATTTTTCCACTCTTCACCCTACTTCTGGGGGAGATGTGAAAATTGAAACTCGTCGCCGTCTAGGCAATTACTTGGAAGCAGAAGGTATTTTACTAGGGGATAATTATGGGGCGATCGCCGGGGAAACTACTATTGGAGATGGGAAGATTATTTATATATCTACCCCCTACTTAGCAGCTAATGCCTATCAGGATTATCCAGCTAATTATCAATTTTTAGCAGAGTTAGCTAGTAGAAATGGTCAAGAAATCTGGATAGATGAGTATATTCATGGTTATCAAGACAAAGTGTGCCCAGTGCCCGAAAATCCTAACCAAGACGGGAAGGAAAATCCTAACCAAAATGGGAAGGAAAATCCTAACCAAAATGGTATATGTGAAAATAACTTAGAAACAGAAGATACCTTTTTAGCCTATTTTTCTAGAACTAGTATATTTCCTCTGTTGATTCAATCTCTAGTGTTATTTTTGGTGGCAGTATGGGGAGGATGGCGTAGTTTTGGTAATCCACAACCTCTATCTCAAACTATAATAGATAATACTCAAGTTTATGTTGATGCCCTCGGTCAAGTTTTACAAAAAGCCAAGAAAACTGACTATGTTGTTCAAACCGTTGGCGCCTATCAAACTAAAAGGCTGCAAATGTCTTTAGGATTAGGAGATGATTTACTAGAGTCTGATACAATTACCAATGCTTTAGTAAAACATAATTCCCCAACTGCTAAAGATGTAAAGAACTGGTTAATCTTGCAAAAGAGTAACAAACATTTAACTGAGACAGAGTTATTAGCTTGGTTAATTCAAGGCCAAAAAATTCGCGATTCTATAGACAATGAAGCAAAATAACCAGATTGTATCTAAACTGCAAGCAAATATAGAGCGAGTAGTTTTCGGCCAAACTAAGGTAATCGAAGAACTACTTGTAGCTTTAATTACTGGTGGTCATGTGATTATCGAAGGGGTACCCGGTACGGGTAAAACTATGTTAGTCAGAGTGATTTCTCGACTGATTCAAGCTGATTTTCGTCGAGTGCAATTAACTCCAGATGTATTGCCAACAGATATTCTAGGTACGAATATTTTTGACCTTAATAGTCGCAGTTTTAGCTTAAAAAAAGGTCCTATTTTCACAGATATTTTGTTGGCAGATGAAATTAATCGTACTCCTCCTAAAACTCAATCTGCTTTACTAGAAGCAATGGCGGAAAAACAAGTAACTCTCGATGGAGAAAGTATGCCATTGAGTGAATTGTTTTGGGTAATCGCCACCCAAAATCCCCTAGAGTTTGAAGGGACTTATCCTCTCCCGGAAGCACAATTGGATCGCTTCTTATTTAAATTAGTGGTAGATTATCCTAACTCCACGGCAGCAAAACAGATGCTGATGGCAGCTAATCAACGTATTTCTCTATCTAGATTGGATTTAAATAAACTACCGCCACCAGTTACCAACGTTAATGATATTTTAGCCGCACGCCAAGCCGCTCAAGAAGTAACTTTAGCTGAGAATATTATTGATTATTTACTAGAATTAGTAGAAAAAACCCGCAAACATCGAGATTTGCTATTAGGTGCTTCTCCTAGGGCCGCTGTACTCTGGTTAGAGGCGAGTAAAGCCCAAGCTTGGCTCCAGGGACGTGATTATGTTACTCCAGACGATCTAAAGGCGATCGCCCTGCCTCTTTTGCGTCATCGTTTGATTCTCAAACCAGAAGCCCAATTAGACGGTTTACAGGTAGAAGGAGTCATTAGTTCTCTATTAGAACAAGTAGCCGTACCTAGATGAATTCTGAATTCAAAGGCAAGGAGTTCGCAAAGATAAGGAAATAAATTAAAATAATTTTTCTCTAAAGCTACCAGTGACGAGTAATACCATAATTATCCAATAATTTATCTTTACTAATTATGGGCAATTGCTCTACTAAAGATTGAGAAACAATCAATCTATCAAAAGGATCTCGATGATGAAAAGGGAGAGTTGTTAAAGTTTGTAAGTGTTCAATGTTGATATTAAGAATTTCTATTTCATTATCAACTAATTGTTGGGGAAACAATACTTCAAAAGGCTTGATTAATGTCAATTTTCCAAGACTTGATTTAATAGATATTTCCCATAAACTAACAATGCTTACAGACATACCATTTTCTTCCCCTTCAATTGTTTCTCTGGCTTCATTACTTAATCGCTCATCGCCTCCGATGAACCAGATTAAACTATGTGTATTAAGTAAGTAATTCATTACATATAATCCTTGAAATCTTCTAAAGGCTCGTCAAAATCTTCAGACATAGTTATTAATCCTTTAGCACTTCCAAAAACTCTTTTTTTCTTTTTCTCTGTATGAGATGCTTGCTGTATTGATAGATTATTATTCTGAGGAAAAGTATCTACATCCCCTACCCATCTATCTCGCTTCAAACGATTAGCATATTTGCCTTGATAGTTAAAAAGTTTTAGCAGGCATAATTCCAAGTACCACAATGAAATCTCTTTAACATCTTGTTTGTAATTTTTATATAAACTACGAAACTCGTTAAGACTGTTTCGATTGTTCTCATTCTCAATATGAACTATTTTATTACGGATTTCTGCTATTATATGGGGAATATCTGTCCCATTTTTGCCTTGTTTGCTATTTTTTATCATTTTTTTGCCTTGTTTGCTATTTTTTATCATTTCTTCTAATTCCTTGAATCTAGGAGAGAGTTGAGTAAGTTCAATTGGAATATTAGCCCACTTAACAAGATCTTGAATATTACTTGGTTTATTTAAAATTGCCGAAGAAAGCAGTGCTAAAGCTGTTTTTAATAAGATTATCGACGGTTCACATAAAACAGAAGTGTTTGCTTCTACATATATATGAATTACTTGGCGTAGAATTTCTCTCATGTTTTCATCAAACCAAAGTTTAGCAAATTCTGAAAATGGTTCTTGAAACTGATTTCCCTGATTAGATTCATCTAACCATGATTTGTGAGAAGTGTATGGCATTTGTGTAGGAGATTTCCAAATTTCCCAAACTTTATTTTCTTCATCGTCAAAGCCAGTCAGAAATAGGGGGCTAGTACATCTTCCTGCTGCAAACCAAAGATAATAAGTAATTGCTTCTAAAAGATTATCTGCTTCTTCATGTCCAAAAGAAGAATTATCTACTTTTTGAATTTCTCCAACATGAGTAATTGCAAATCCCGAGTTGTTCTTTAATTCCTCGGTAATTTTTTGTATATTTTTTAGAGAATCAATAGTTATAATCCATTCGTTATGTTCAATTTTTAAGCGTTGGTGCAAATAAATTGTATTTTCTTCTTCACTTTTTACTGATTCCCCTATCAAATCTTTAAAATTTGGAATGAGGAATTTTGCTTTTTTAGCCTGTTTATTTTGTTGAATATCTTCTTTGACAGTTTGAGGATTTTTAATAACTCCTTGTATTAGATTAGGAGCGTTAATTAATCTTTTTTCTCCTACTATTGTTTTGCCATTTTTGAGCTTTAATTTAATTTCCTCTAAATTTTTTCCAAAAACAGGAGGATTATTTATTTCAAATACTAATCTTGGAGATGGTAGCCATTTTAACTCAATTTTTCCTGGTAAGGAAAATGTTTGATTTTCAAATTCATAATCAATTGTGCCTTTATATAAACTAATTGGATCATTTAACTTACCCACAGGAAGATGAGGAGTAATAGCTTTGGTGGTTTCGCTTTTTTCCATATTGATATTTGATAATTTATAATTAAATATTAAAAAACAAGGCTTTTTTTAGATTATGGGGTCAATTGTATTCATGCGTTACACGAGCATAATGATGCGACATTATCAGCACTTCGTAAATGATTTTGATTATATTGCTGATTCATTATGCTCCCCAAATTGTCTTAATTCATTTTATATTACTACATTGCATATAGCACTGTTTCTCCAGTATTGGTAGCAAAAATTTTTTCTCTTGGGCGTTGCTGATTCATAAGTATGATATTATTTTTTTGGCGATCGCCCCTACGATAATTTTGGTGAGTGCTTATTTAGTGGAGAGAGGTTTCATTCTGCCACCACAACAAGTTGATTATGGAAGTAATGAGATAAAAGTGATACCTGAGTTAATCAAAAACGAGAGCGATCGCCTTAAGTTTAAGTGAAACAGAAAAAGAAGAAATCTATTTTAAAGTCTTAAGGTGGTGGTTGAGAGGATTAAAAGTGGGATACGCTCTCAAAAAAGCGAGAGTCGATGCAGAAGTATCTAAGAATTTTAAGCGATCATAAATTCACAGAGTCCAATTATTTTGATTACATAGTAGATTCATGTTATTGTTAAAAACAAGCCAATAAAAATAAGGTAGTTAACTGTGAGTAATAATAATAACTCGAACTCAGACTCGATGTTTGTGTGGATAGTTACGCTAGCATTTTCTTTTGCATGGATAGTAACCCCAATGGTTATCCTTGGAATAGGCTATTGGCATTTTGGACTTATAGTAGGTGGTGCATACGTTGGAACTCATCTATATGAAATGATCCAGCGTGGCCATTGTGCTCTCTCCGCTGACTCATCAGCAATACCAATAGCCCTTATGGCTTTTATTATCTACTTACCTATTGGTGGAGCGCTAGGAGCGCTAACATACTTAGGAACAAATGTACCAGAAGAAGTATTGGAGAATTTTGTACAGAATTTTTTACATAAATCAGGTAATGCGTTAATAGCATCATATTTTATGGGTTACATTTTACTGTTTATATGTGGTTATCTTGAGAAATTTTTCAAAAAGAATCTATAGTCACCTCTTCAGTTACTCTATCCATTGCAGTACATCTCGAATAATTGACCATCGAGGGTTATTTACGGAGTCTACCTTTCCTTCTATCCAATAGTTATAAAGAGAAGAAATAGTACCATCTTGTTTTTTCAAATTTAACCAAACATTGACTACTTCTCTTAACTTATTACCATCTTCAGGAAGAGGGTCATTAGTTCTCTATTAGAACAAGTAGCCGTACCTAGGTAAATTTGTATCATCACCAGAACCAGAAAGGATGCGATCGCCACTGCCCCTGAATAAGCTATCCTTGATAAGGAACTCATGAAACCCTTGTATAGCAGGGAGTACGGTCCCAGGGGGTAGTGTCTCACAAGGGTAGGTTTTTAACATTTCGGTGAGGACGGGACAAGCTCAGATCTTGCATCTTTTCCAAAAGTTACTGGTGATGATTGAGTAATGAGTTTTGAAGTAATGAGTAATGAGTAAGAGAATTGATGCTAAACGCTTAAAAATTGATTCTCGCCTGTTGGCCTATTTAGTACTTTTGTATTTGCGTGCAAGATAGAGGAACGAAGACAAGGAGACAAGGGAGATAATACAATTAAAACAGCGTTTTGTCACATTAATGTATACCTAAAATACAGATACTTCCTTGTCTACTTTCCTTCCTTGTCTTCTTTGTCTCAACCTCACTACAAGCTCTTTGTAAAAAACCTACCCTTGTGAGGGGGGTAGTGTAGCAAAAATGTTGATAAAATTGTCTCTGTGACTAACTTACAACCAAGTGTTTCCACGGCCTCAACACTTTTATCTCACAGGGTGACGAAGAAGCTAAAAGCTTTAATTGTTAAGGGTTTGACTCTATAGATTGCTGTTTGTTACAATGCAATTATATAATACAAGTAATTCTAAATCAATAAAAAGTATATAAGTATTAATAGTGATTATCAAAATCTGGCCGAAAATTTGACAAAATTAATGATGACTTAAACAAAAAAATGTCAGAAACAAAAAAATGAATATTATCAAAAAATGGCCGGAGCATTTTGAAAAGCACTTTAGCTTGACACAAATTCAAACCCTATTAATACTAATCAAAATAATTAACGAACATCGAACATGTCAAATAGGTAAGTTAGCCACTTATTTATCGAAAGCCAATTTTATTAGAAAGCCGTCGAAAACATATTCAAAGGTTTTTAGCATTAAGTAGTATAAGCATCAGGTTTAAGTGGAGAAAAACTAAAAATAAAAGGGCTAGAGAAATATTTAGGAAGAAAGAAGAAGCCAAACAGTAAAATAAAAAGAAATAGCGATTTTTGGTTAGGTCTTTATGGAACAGCGTGGATAGATATAGAAAATAAATATGAAGATATGGTGTTAAAAATTATGGAGCTAAATCTGAATAAATTTAAATTTTATCAGAGAGGAATAAAAGCAAAAGAAAGAATAAAGAAAATTTATCAAGAGTCAATATAAATAGGAAAGAATTAGAGAGAAAGAGGAAAAATTATTAATAAATAAAACAAAAGAATAAAATGAGAAGAAGTGAATCTGAAAAGGCAAAAGAGTTTGTTGAACCCAATATATAACTGATTAACTAATAAGGCACTAAACTATATTCATGCTTCAAATATTACTCTTTTATACTTGATTTCTGATGGAAATACTAACCGTTTGATCCTTTACCCAGTAAAGCTTTTAAATAGTTCGTCACCCTGTGAGCACTTTTATATCACTACCGCTATATTAGATTAATCAATTACCCAGTAACCATGTTTTCGCCAATATTGCTCTTTTACAGCTTCTTCTAATTGTTTTGCATTAATCCACCCTTTTTCTAGCATGATGTCTATTAAATTATCTTGATTATCTTGATAATTTCTGGGTTTAAGTAAGCGGGCTTGTTGTAGTTTTTCAACATTGATCCATTTTTTATTCATAATAATTTCTAGTATTTCCATCTTTAAACCTCCATAAGGTCGGGTACAATTAACGGTGGTTTCGTGACTGGTTTCGACTTAACAACAGTTTTGGTTTAATTGTTGAACTGTAAACAAAAAGACATTGTTGTGAACAAAGATAATTTCTCTCTTAAGCCTTATGGCTTCTTTGCTAAGGGTGTTAATAAAACTCTTAGCTTGATTTGAGTTTAATTGAGACGTGTTCAAAATAACTGTTTGACCTGATTGAAAAGTCCCTTGAACCAGAAAAATAGATTCTAGAGATACAGGTTGGATAATTATGATTCGAGAAGGTGAGAAATAATTCATCGCCTCAATTAATCAGTACATTAATACTGTACAATAAATTGATTTTTTATTCAACCTAAATTGAAAAAAAATATTTCTTAAGTAAAAATACTTAAGAAATAATCTCAGTTTAATAGTTACCCGGTTCAGATTTAAGATTTCAAGCTTTTTTTAGTACTCTTTCAATCCCTTACCAAAAAAATTAGGAGGTTGATTGAGACTATAGATTTGAGTTTCAGAGGCGATCGCCGTTCCTCTTTTGCGTCATCGTTTGATCAATTTGTATCATCACCAGAACCAAAAAGGATGCGATCGCCACTGGCCCTGAATAAGCTATCCTTGATAAGGAACTCATGAAACCTTGTATAGCAGGGAGCAGGGAGAAAAGTTTTAAGTAAAATTACTTAATTTTCTTGTTAAGAAAGATGTTTATAAAGCATAGCTGAATAAGAGACCTCACAAGGATAGGTTTTTAAGATTTCGTGGGTCAATTTCTTTGAGAAAATAATGACGATTCGGTATAATATTGAGGATTGAAAAAGTTTATTTGATCAAATCCAAACAGTTCACATTTCTTATTGCTAATATGTCAGAAGAGTCGCCACGCTCAATTTATGCCGCGATGATTGCCAATATTGCTATTGGGGTAGCCAAATTTATTGGGGCAGCAATTAGCGGTAGTTCAGCCATGTTATCTGAGGGAATTCATTCAGTTGTTGATTCGATTAATGAGGTCTTATTGCTTTACGGTCTCAAACAAAGCAAAAAAGAGCCTGATGAGGACCACCCCCTAGGACACGGCCAAGAGATCTACTTCTGGTCTCTGATGGTAGCCGTGTTAATTTTCGCTTTAGGAGGTGGGATCTCAATCTATGAGGGATTTACGTCTTTTGACCATCCCAGAGAATCAACTAACCCTATGGTGAGTTATGGAGTTCTCTGTGTTGCTGCCCTGTTTGAAGGAACGGCCCTTTTAATTTCCTTGGGAGAGTTTAAAAAAGAACGTTCTGACAAAGACACCAGTTTCTGGCAAGCTCTCAAGCGCAGTAAAAATCCCGCTATTTTCGTGGTGATTTTTGAAGATAGCGCCGCCTTACTAGGTATTGCGGTGGCTCTATTCGGTGTATTCTTGAGCGACTTGACCGGGAAAGTTTTTTATGATGGATTAGCCTCTATTTTGATTGGAGTTATTCTCACCATTGTTGCTATTTTGCTGGTGGCCAAAACAAGAGGCTTATTAGTAGGAGAAAGTGCTGACCTTCATGTAAGAGAAAGTATCACGAATTTAGTGGCAAAAGATAAAGCTGTTCTTAAAGTAGAATCCCCGATCACATTTCAACTCGGGCCAAGGGATATTTTATTAGCTTTAAATATTGAGTTTCAAGACGATTTATCTTCTGATCAAATCGAATTAGCTATTCGTCGAATTGAAGACACCATTCGTGCTTCTCATGGTGAAGTCAAACGTATCTTTATTGAGGCCCGCTCCATCACTTGTGAATACGACTGTTGATAATTGCTTTTTCAAACGATTAGCATATTTGCCTTGATAGTTAAAAAGTTTTAGCAGCCATAATTCCAAGTAACACAATGAAAGCTCTTTAACATCTTGTTTGTAATCTTTATATGAACTACGAAACTTGTTACAACTGTTTCGATTTTTCTTAGTAGGATGAAATATTTTATTACGGAGTAACTGCTATTATATCGGGAATATCTTTCCAATCTTTGCCTTTATCGCTATTTTCTATCATTTTTTCTCTTATTGAGAATGAAGCTAATGATAATCATGAAAATTTTTAGCAATCCAATCCTCACCAAAATTCTAGGTTATCTAATTTTTCTGCCAACTATCTTGATTTTGATTATATTTCCCTTAAGATCAAAGCTTAATGATGATCAAACCAGCAAGAGTATTACTGTGCCTGTGCCTTTGTCACAACAATACTTAGAAGAAAAAACTCGCTTGATTACCGTCAAAATCTTAACAGAAAATAGCTGGGGATCAGGAATTATCATTAGTCGGCAAAATCAAGTATATACAATTTTAACTAATGAACATGTACTACGCCAGAATGTAGAAGAATACCAAATTCAAACCCCAGATGGGATTATTCATTCAGCTACTAAAGAGCCACAAAAATTTGAGGGCTATGACTTAGCTCTATTAAAATTCAGTAGCCTTATAGAATACCAAGTAGCAACTCTGGGAAATTCTCGAAAACTCAAATATCAACAAGTTGTTGTTGCAGGAGGCTTTCCTCTGAATTTTTCTCAAGGTCAACCAGAGAATTTTCGCTACACTACTGGTAAAATCACTCTCATACTGAACAAATCCTTAGCGAATGGTTATCAATTGGGTTACAGTAACGCAATTACTAAAGGTATGAGCGGTGGTCCGGTCTTAAATATCAAAGGAGAAGTGATTGGAGTTAATGGAATGCATGCCTATCCTCTTTGGGGAGACCCCTATATTTACGAAGATGGAGAAAAGCCATATATAGTTACTCGTCAAATCATGGAAGTCTCCAGTTGGGCCATACCAATACATAAATTCATTAGTAGATAACATACCTGGCCAAAAAAAGCTTTTGGTTACTGAAATCATGTATTTTGTATTAAATTTTTATAGCATCTTGTTAAATATATACTATAATATGTGGCAATAAAAGTATGTCATTAGTACATTTTGTCGGCTGGATGAAAACACTAAATTCTTCCCTAACAATTAGCCATCAAAATAGAAGACATGCTTAGTAGCATACAATAGTAAGAAAATAATGTGGATGTTAAAATTATTTAGAGCGAAACTATATCAAAGAATGTTTTTAGTAATCGTAACATTTTTAGTAATAGTTTTTAGTAGTAAAGTGGCGATTTCCAAATCCGTCTTTGAGTCTAAGCCTAACAATTCTGGAACAGCTCCTTCAGAAACCTATCTAATTAGTCAAAATTTTTTAGATATTAACTTTGGTTCTAATTACTACTCCCAATTAGCTCAAGCTGATGAATTTTATAAACAAGGAGACCTAGTAAAAGTAGAACAAATTCAGCGTACAGTGAAACCAGATTTGCCTCCTGCTGACTCCTTTTTACCAGCTAAATTAGATCCTGAAGAACTACAAGTAGGTAAAAGACTGTGGCAAAGAGCTAATGAAGGGATGGAACAAGATTTAGAATCTAAAGTAATTATTAATTTAGAGCATTTACTGAAGATAAATCCTGATTTTGTGCCAGCTCACCTACTCTTAGTTGATGCCTACGAAAAATATGAACAGGAAGAAGAAGCCTTGGTAGCAATTACTAGACTAGCAGAACTTTACCCAGATCTACCAGAGGTGGTGGACAAAAAAATAGATTTACTAGCCAAGAATAAAAAGTATCTAGAGGCTTCCATTGCCGCCGGGCAATTTGCCATTATATATCCTCAACATCCCCAAGCTCCTAGTTATCGTGAGACAGCGATAAATTACCGCAAGAAATATATCCGGGATATCAAAATAGAAATGACTACTAATGTAGTCTTAGGAACCGTAATCAATACCATCTTGAGTAGTGATACAGCGGTGAGCCCTCAGGGTTTGTATCCTTTAGCTATGGTTTTGGCAGGAGAAGCTAAAACAGGTACACAAATGGCACAGGAGTATCAAAAGAGGTTACCCATCATCACAGACACTGCCGAGTCAGCGTATGTAAATGAGGTTGGTCAAAAACTAGCGAGATTTATGGGTAGAGATGAATTTGAATATGAGTTTTTTATAGTAGACAATCCAAATCCTAATGCTTTTGCTATACCTGGAGGCAAAATTTTTATTAACTCAGGTATGCTACAGCTATTGGATTCGGAAGCTGAATTAGCGGGAATACTCAGTCATGAAATCGCTCACTCTGTTCTTTCCCATAGCTTTCAAACCGTTGGGACAGAAAATCTGTTTAATCTCATACCCATTGATGAGTTTAGGCAACTCGCTAGTGCCCAGTATAGTCAAGGTCAAGAAAAAGAAGCAGACATTTTGGGGACGAGAGTTCTATCAGCAGCAAAATATTCTGCTGATGGGATCTACAATATTATGGCTAAATTAGCTCAATTGGAAAAAAAGTCTAGCTTTAGCGAATCCATGTTAGCCAGCCATCCTGCTTCTACCGAGCGAATGGAATATATAGAAGAATTGATTCAACGCAATGGCTATAACCGATATGCCTACGAAGGAGTCAATGATTATAGGGTAGTATTCAAGTAGGAATTTAGGCAAAAATGTTGAGAAACCAATTGTTGATTAGTTTAATAGGAACAGCAATAATTGCTGTAGCTCCCACAGCAGTGGCTCAGTCAGAAAATATCCAGCATCCAGAACAACTAATCACACAAAATACAGTAGATATCAAAGCTATAGCAGAGCAAATCACTGTTCAAGTAGATGGGGCAACAGATCCAGGTTCTGGAGTAATTATTGCCAAAAATGGTAATAACTACTACGTGTTGACAGCTAGACATGTTATAGATAGTACAAAATTGAGAGAAGAACTGTATATAATTACCCATGATCAAAAAGAGCATAAATTGATAGTAGACGATCGCAATGTGCAGAAACTCCCCAATAACCTAGATTTATCCCTAATTCAATTTGAGAGTAAAAACAATTACCCAGTAGCTCGCATTTCCCAATTTAACTATCAGCTTTATCGTCAAAACGACTACGAAAATAACATATTTTCTGAAGCTTCTTCTCCCCAATATGTTTTCGTGTCAGGTTGGCCATTGATTGAAAATACTCAGCAAGAGTTAGTTTTTAACCCCGGGATTTTATACGATAATTCCGCTACGGCTATTTCCTACCAACCAGATACCTCCACGGAAGATTCCTTTGGTGGCTACAATCTAATCTATACCAATCTCACTCATCCAGGCATGAGTGGAGGACCAGTGTTAGATACTCAAGGACGTTTGGTGGGAATTCATGGAAGAGCTGATGGGAGAAAAATTGGCAGCGAAGACGAAATTATTCAAGATTATCTCAACGAAGTGGGATCGCCCGTGAGAATTAAAATAGGAGTGAGTATGGGGATACCAATTCAAATTTTTTTAAATTGGGCGAGGAATAATGGAGTTTATCCCTACCTGCAAATAGAAGATACTGCTCCCCCTGAATTGACCACTGAACTCGCTGATTCCTGGCAACCAACCCTGAAAATTACTGACCCTGATAACCCCTATCATTGGTTAGAAAAAGGCAATCAACTTTGGAGAATTGGCAGAGTGGCTGAGGCGCGGGGAGCTTATGAACAAGCAATTAAACTCAGAGAAGACTTGTACTTGGCTTGGTTTGCCAAAGGTTTTGCCCTAGGATTCGACGGTAAGTATCAACAAGCTCTAGAAGCTTGCGACCAAGCAACTAGACTACAGGTAAATCCTTCGATCTATTTGTACGAAGCTCATCGGTGCAAATCAGGAGCTTTACAAGCTCTACAAAGATTCGAGTCAGCTTTAATTAGCCTTGAAACCGCCTTAGCACTAAATAGTAATAATCCTGCTGATTTTATGACTCAAGGAGAACTTAAATATGCCCTGGGAGAATATCAAGGGGCCCTGGAATCTTTTAACCAGGCAGTTCGATTGAGAGAAAGCCAAAATTTGTACCCTTCGGCTCTACTATACAACAATCGAGGTTTAGTTAAGCTTGAACTGGAACAATATCAACAGGCTTTAGAAGATGTGGAAACCGCAATTAGTATCGAACCTGAATATATTCCGGCTTGGAGAAACAAGGGCTTGATTCTGCGAGGTATGGGACAATATGTAGAAGCTTTAGCAGCATACGACCAAGCACTCCAATTGAATGATCAAGACTACATCGTTTGGACTAATCGTGCTCTGGTTCTTTATCAAATGGAACGGTATCAAGAGGCAAAAGAATCTCTGGAAAGAGCTGTACAGATTCAACCAGATTATACACCAGCAGTTAATAGTTTAGAAGTTCTAGCAGAGGAAATGAAAAGTTTTGATAAAAGTAAAAGTCACAAGGAAACAAAATGAAAAAGAAATTTATAACTAAACCGCAGCACCAAGTTTTCTACATACTCACTTTACTAGTGGCAACTTGGGGACTCAATGCCTGTACAGACAAGAATGCAGATACAGCACAAAATAATCAAGTAGCGCCAATCGAAATAAATCAAGAGGAAACTACCACCACACCAACTGTGGAAGAAATAGAAAAAGCGCTCGCCAAATTACAAACAATGGATTCTGACAAAGAATTACAATTTCCGGTCAAAGGTGACGAGAAATATCGCATAATTGGCTACCAATCGGAAGATAATAAGTATATTGGTTTCAATGTTCGTAGTGTCAAGTCATTCTTACAAGAAAGCTTAAAAAATAATGGAAAATTTTCTACAACAAGTAAGATAAAAGTTATAATACTGAATGTCACGACAAATCAAAGACTAGTATTGGATCCAATCAGCAAAAATATTCCCTTGGAAAACTTTGTTGAAACAATCAATAATCAAGAATCTTGAAACTAAAAGTGTAAAAAAATAACAAAAAGAAGGTGTAAAATGAACCTAAAAATTTCTTTAAAACAGCTAGGAATTGGCGCGATCGCTATCTTCGCCTTGATCTTTTCCATTATCCTTTCTCACCCAGTAGACGCCAGAAGTAGCCAATACCAAGACTTAATCACACAAGGGGTGATTGCCGGAATTTCTACTCCAGAAGAATTAGGACTAGAATATCTCAGAAGAGAACCTGTAGAACTAGCAGCAAACAATGAACTTTTAGAGGCCATTTATTACGCCGAACAAGAAGTATCAGTGATGCCAGAAGATATTGCCCTACAATTTCCAGGGGGAACTAATTCTCCTATACGGATTGGGCAAATACCCGATGACAGTGGTACTCCATCTGGGGCTACCAATGTAGTTTTTATTGGGTTTGTCGATAGAAATGGTCAACCGCTTTATTTTACTCCCGAAATGTTAGGAAGTATGTTTAGCACAGAATATCGCAATAACGGTAATTTAACTTTTAACGAAGAAACTCAAAACATACTTGTAGCAGATGCTAGTAATAGTTTTTTACAGGCAAAAAGAATTCCAGTTTTGGATTTAGTTGTGGCTGACCCAAGAACTGGTCGAAGAGTTGTGGTTCCCAGAGTTAACGCCAACGCAGTTTGCCGAGATGGGGTTAATGCAGTTCATAATAGAAACCTCAGAAGAATCTAAGAAGATTTTGAACGAAATGTAACCTATCACTCCTCATTCTATATACCTGAGAGTCAACATCCCACCACTATAATCGGAGTACCGATGATAGTGGGGGCTTGCAA
>NZ_JALKVM010000093.1:0-23758 GCF_057440575.1 Johannesbaptistia floridana | reverse complement strand
CCTGAAAATGAAACTAGAATCAATCAGTTAAGTTTGACACAATTAGAAAATTTAGGACAAGCCTTTCTAAATTTTAATCAAGAACAAGATCTACAATATTGGTTAATTCAAAATAATCCTTAAGATTCTAAAATTATCATACAAGGAGAAAAATCTTTAGTAACAAAAGGGCGATCGCTGATTAATCAAGCTAAAATAAAACTAACAGATGAAACTATTCAAAAAAACTTCATTGAGTTAGTAGAAAAAATATTAGTGTACAAATTACCCAATAAAAGTAGAGAGGAGATAGAAGCAATGTTTGATTTAGACGATTTCAAGCAAACTCGATTTTATCAAGATGTCAAGGCTGAAGGTAAACTTGAAGGTAAACTTGAAGGTAAACTTGAAGGTAAACTTGAAGGAGAAATAAATATGATTGTGCGTTTATTAAAGGGAAAATTTGGTCAACTTTCTCCTGAAAATGAAACTAGAATCAATCAGTTAAGTTTGACACAATTAGAAAATTTAGCACAAGCCTTTCTAAATTTTAATCAAGAACAAGATCTACAAGATTGGTTAATTCAAAATAATCCTTAAGATTCTAAAGTAATAAGTAATAAGTTTTCAGGTGCGATCGCTCTTCAAAATCGCCTAACCTCACATCTTGCATCAAAACCCAAATGTTACTGGTGGATGAATAATGAGTTTTGAAGTAATGAGTTTTGAAGTAATGAGTTAAAGAATTAATGCTCAACGCTTAAAAATTGGTTGACCTTTGCTACGATCTTAGGGTAAAGAGAAATGAACTTTTTCTGAGGTTAATTTAGTACAGAGGTACTGGTGGAAGATGTGAGTTAACTCAGATCTTGCATCTTTACCCAAAGTTACTGGTGGGGGGAATTTTTTTTCAGCAGCTTCTCTTTTAAAAGGCAAGCCAAAGCCGTCATCTTATCTTGCTTGTCACCCCGTGAGGTTTTTACCTCTCAAGTTAATTAAACAGATAAGTTTCTGAAGACGAGATAATTAACTTTTGCGTTACACGCACGTTAACGCATCCTACACGTGCTTGAGATTAAGCCAGATCTGAGTTTTAGAGTTTTCACCAAGCCCTAGTAGGGGCGCAAGGCTTGCGCCCTATAGGAAGGCTTGCGCCCTATAGGAAGGCTTGCGCCCTATAGGAAGGCTTGCTACTTCATTGATATAGCCTTACGCATTAATATGTTTGACATTTTTTTGTTCCTTCTTCCTTTCATTCAAGTCTAGATGTCCTAACTATTTTTTGTAATGCTATATAGCTTTATGTTTTCCCTTCGATATAATTCAATTTCTCCAAATAAATATTGTTTTTTATTAAGTAGGTGAGTATATTTATATATTGCATCAAAACCCACTCATTTACTGATGAGTAGCTATAGTCAGGGCGCAAGCCTTGCGCCCCTACATTATGTTTGGAAATTGATACCAAATCCGGTTTTCACGCCCTCCTTTATGTTTTTACCTCTCAAGTTAATTAAACAGATAAGTTTCTGAAGACGAGATAATTAACTTTTGCGTTACACGCACGTTAACGCACCCTACACGTACTATAAGTGCTTGAGATTAAGCCAGATCTGAGTTTTAGAGTTTTCAGCAAGCTCTAGTAGGGGCGCAAGGCTTGCGCCCTATCCCTTTGGCTTGCGCCCTATCAAGGCTTGCGCCCTATCAAGGCTTGCGCCCTATCAAGGCTTGCTACTTCATTTATATAGCCTTACGCATTATAGCAATTCCAAAGCAAGTGAGGTACAAGATAAGTGTCTGAAGACGAGATAATTAACTTGTGCGTTACACGCAGGTTAACGCACCCTACACGTGCTAGTAGGGGCGCAAGGCTTGCGCCCTATCACTTTGGCTTGCGCCCTATCACTTTGGCTTGCGCCCTATCACTTTGGCTTGCGCCCTATCACTTTGGCTTGCGCCCTATAGCTTGCCTCTAAATCATATTACTTTTTGTGATTAACAATAGATAGAAACTGATTACCACAATTGACACTGGGCGTGATGTCGCAGGAGATGATCGCATAAAACTAGAGCTGTCATCGCTTCTACCATGGGTACAGCGCGAGGCAGCACACAGGGATCATGTCTGCCTTTAGCGGCAAGCTGGGTATTTTCCCCATCTTTAGTAACAGTTTGTTGCTCTTTACCAATAGTAGCTGTGGGTTTAAAGGCTATTCTCATAATGATTGGTTCTGAGTTACTAATACCTCCTTGGATACCACCAGAACGATTAGTACGAGTGCGTGTTTTACCCTCTTCATCTATATAGTAGGCGTCGTTGTGCTCACTTCCAGTTAAGAGTGTGCCCGCAAAACCTGAACCAATTTCAAAGCCTTTGGTAGCAGGAAGAGATAGTACTGCCTTGGCTAAATCCGCTTCTAACTTGTCAAATACTGGTTCACCTAATCCCTTGGGTACATTGCGGGCGACACATTCTACTACTCCCCCTACAGAATCTTTAGATTGACGAATAGTATCAATTAAATCAATCATTTTTTCGGCGCATTCGGAGTCAGGACAACGCACAATATTACTCTCTACTTGAGAAAAGGTAACCGTTTCTGGATCGACAACAGCTTCTATATTTTTGATTCTCTTCACATAGGCGATAATTTCTACACCAGCAAATTGCTGTAAGATTTTTTTGGCGATCGCCCCTGCTGCCACTCTCCCAATAGTTTCTCTTGCCGAGGATCTTCCTCCTCCTTGCCAATTACGAATACCATATTTAGCATCATAAGTAGCGTCGGCGTGGGAAGGACGATACTTTTGCTCCATTTCTGTGTAGTCTTGAGACCGCGCATCTTTGTTACGCACCAGAATAGAAATTGGTGTACCCAAGGTTTGCCCTTGAAAAACCCCTGAGAGTATTTCACAGGTATCTGTTTCTTGACGAGGAGTAGTTATTTTGCTTTGTCCTGGACGTCTGCGGTCTAAATCTGCTTGAATTTCTTGGGCTGTTATTTCTAAACGTGGTGGACAACCATCTATAATTACCCCTACTCCACCTCCGTGTGATTCTCCATAGGTAGTAATCCGAAATAAATGTCCAAAGGTATTGCCCATAATTTTCTTATTTCCTTATTTTGATTTTTCTTTTCCTTGTACTGCTTCAATTAAAGATCTTACTTCTTCTGTCCCTTCTGAAGGTTCAAAGCTTTTGGGGAGTTTTCCTTTTAGTAGCATTTTCCAGCCTACTGGTAAGATAGATATCAGGCTTTTTAGATCTCGAAAATTATTACTCATTAATAGTACTCCAAATTTCCGCTCATCAATCCATCCCCCTTGTTTCACCAAATCTACTAAGAGTTTACGGTGACGAATTGGGCGTTCTCCTGTTTCTTTGCGTTCTAATATTTCCTGTTTGATTTTACTGATTTGTTCCATCGGCGCCACCTCCATGGGACATACTGAATTACACATATAGCAACGAGTACATCCCCAAACAGCGTTGGTATCTTCGTTATATTTTTCTAATCTTTCTTCCTTCTGACTATCTCGATTATCTTTTACTAGGCGTAAACTTTTTGCTAAGGCGTGGGGGCCCACAAAAGCACTATTTACTTCTTTTGCGTTACACTCAGAATAACAAGCGCCGCACATAATACAGTTACCTGTTTGATTAAGTTTTTCTCTATCTTCTGGACTTTGTAAAAATTCTCTTTCAGGAATTTGGCGGCCCTTAGTACTCACATAAGGTTCAATAGATTCTAAGTCATTCCAAAAATTAGTCATATCCACGACTAAATCTTTAATCACTGGCATATTTCCTAGAGGAGATATCACAATTTCTTTCTCATTAAAATTAGCCAATTCTTGACCCACATTTTCTTTACAAGCTAAGGCGGAGCGACCATTAATTCTCATGGCACAACTCCCACAGATAGTGTTGCGACAATTTTTACGAAAAGCCAAACTGCCGTCTAACTCCCACTTAATTTGATTTAAACAATCTAAAATTGTCTTTCCCGGGTCAACTTCTAGAGTGTAATTTTTAAATTCAGGTGCTGATTCAGAAGTTTGTCGAAGTACTTTGAACAATACTTGCATATATATCTAATCCCTCTTTTGTTTTAGTTTTAATTTTAAAATAATCTTACTTCTTTTAGTTTACCTTCTCAAAAAGGGGAAATTTGTTATTTAATTAAAAAAAAGTTCAATTTTTTGCTTTTTTCTATTTTCATTTTTGAATATTTTTTTTATAATGTTATTTACTAGCAAAAAAATAAACAGAAGAGATTTGGAAAGAAGAGTATTAACGATGAGTGAAAATAATGGATCTCCACTAGTAGGAAAAGCCCTACTTCAAAAAGTAAAAGAGTTATCGAGTCTACCTCGTCGAGAAACCGCGAAACTTTGTGGATATTATAGCATTAAGAATGGACAAACCCGAGTTAATTTAACTGATTTTTATGACGCCGTTTTAGCAGCTAAGGGAGTTCCTCTGGATCCCGAGGGTGTAAAAGATGGACGTGGCAGAGAGGCAACTTATAAAGTCACAGTACATAAAAATGGGCAAATTGTTATCGGTTCAACCTACACAAATGAGATGGGATTAAAACCTGGGGATGAATTTGAAATAAAATTAGGATATAAACATATCCATTTAAAACAAATCGAACCAGAGGTAGAAAATAACGACGAACCTATGGCAAGTATGTCTGTATAAGTAGTTTTTGCCTATAGGCATTTGTTGATTAACAGATGATCAAATTTGCTCTTTAGATATGGTGCTCCATGATTAACCATAGTAAACTATAGGGGATAAAAAGAGAATGCCAACAATTATCCCCACACCTTTAGTCAGAATAGTGATTTTTTTATCAGTTTGGCTGATTATTTGGTTACCACTTGGAATTTTTCTAGCAGTTAAACTGAATTATAGCTTTCAGCAACCTTTAAAAACAGAGCAAAAAATACCTTTTTTGGCTTCTCTATACTTAATTGCTCCCTTAATAATTTGGGGAGCGATTACACTAGAGGAAACTAGTTGGGCTAGTTGTGGAATAAACTCTCCAGTTAATTTACTCGGTTGGTTTATTCTGGGATTATTATTAGCAATTGTCGGGCTAGTAATATTATTGACTATAGAAAGTTCCTTAAATTGGGTAGAGTGGCAAACTGAAAATATACCGCAAACAAGAAAACTTATCTTACCCCTTTTGGGTTTAAGTTTAATGGTAGGTTTAGTAGAAGAATTAATCTTTCGCGGTTGGATGCTGACTGAATTAACTAGTAATTACAGTTATTATATTTCGGGAGCTATTTCTAGTTTAATTTTTGCCTGTCTACACCTAGTTTGGGAACGCCGAAACACCTTACCTCAATTACCTGGTTTATGGCTAATGGGGATGGTCTTAGTTACAGCGCGTTTAACTGCTAATGGTAATCTTGGTTTAGCTTGGGGTTTGCACACAGGATGGATTTGGCTGTTAGCGACTACTACTAGTGCTGAGTTAATGATTTACACTGATAAAGGTTCTCCTTGGTTAAAAGGATTTAGGAATGAGCCTTTAGCTGGTTTAGTGGGAATATTATTGTTATTGGGAACTGGTGTGGTTTGCAGTCAGATAATTTAAAGATATAACTACAGGGAGATGGCCAATTAGTTAAAATGTTGAAAACCTTGATCTAAACTAAGAATAATTGGTGAAGAAGAACTTTGAGGGGTAATGATTTTGACTTCAGGGTTGCTGGTAATCTCACCAATAATTACCGCGGGTAAACCTAGAGATTGTTGCAGTTTTTCCCCTTGGTTTTTAGGTAAACATAAAACTAACTCAAAATCTTCCCCACCATACAAAGTCCAGTTAAGAGCTTGTGTAGGGAAAAATTCAGTCAAAGCAGGGAGAATAGGCAACATATCAGTATTAATGGTTGCTCCCATACGACTAGCGCGACAAATTTGTAAAATGGCATCGGCTAAGCCATCGCTAGTATCCATACCAGCGATAGCAATATTGCCAACATTTGCCCAGAGGTGAGAGATAACATCAAAGCGAGGTAAGGGTTGTTGATGGGCTTTAATCAGAGATTCGAGGGTATTCTGAGGAAGCTTTGTAGCTATTTCTGGGTGAAGTAAACATTCTAAACCAGCACGAGAAGCGCCGTGATAACCAGTAATAAGGATTACATCCCCGGGTTGAGCTAGGGAGCGACGAATTATGCGATCGCCACTCACCTCCCCCAAGGCAGTAATAGAGATAGTATTAACTGGTGAGCGACAAACATCACCCCCCAGAATATAAGTGTTGTATGTATTAAGACAACTAACCAATCCTTGATAAAGTGATTCTACCCAGCTTACTGGAGTTTCTCCTAGAAGAGATAAACCCACAGTGATACCAACAGGAGAGGCACCCATTGCCGCTAAATCTGATAAATTAGCGGCAGCGGCACGCCAGCCTACCTGCCAAGGGGAAGTAGTGCGATCGCTAAAATGCACTCCATCTACTAACACATCTGTAGTTACTACTAAAGATTTTTCTGGATTTATCGACAAAACCGCGGCATCATCACCAATTATCTCTTGGGGACAAAATTCCTGTAATTTTGCCAATAATCCTTGTTCACCTATATCTTTAATAGTTTGTTGCATTTTAAGCCTTAGTAGGTTCTACCAAATTTTCTCTTCCTTTGACTACTGTAGCCTTAATTATTTTATCCTGTGGGGTTAAATTTTCTAAAACTTCTTTACCTTCAACTAGGTAACCAAAGACAGAATAGCGACCATCCATCAGATTAAAACCGGGAGGAGTCAATTCTGTATCAAATTTAAAGAAGAATACTTGGGAAGATCCGCCATTAGGATCATTGCTAGGACGTGCTAAAGCTAGAGTACCATAGGCACTAAATGGTAAGGACAAATCAGCTAAATAAATACCTGCATCTTCTAGAGTCAAACCATAAGTAGGCTCTGAATCTCCTCTAATTAGATATTCTAGAGGAATAGCGCGATATTCTTTAGTTTCTGGGTCAATAAAACCTTGTGCTTCTCCTGGTGGATCTCCTACTTGTACTACAGAATCGTTTTGAGTACGCATAAACTGTAAACCATCATAGAAACCTCTATTTACTAAATCTACAAAATTACCACCATTAATCGGGGCACTATAACCATCAACTACAACAGTCATGTTTCCTTGAGTGGTTTCTATTTCTACGGTAGCACGTCCTTTTAGGTATGGCAGATTGCTATATTCTTCTGAAATTTCAAAAGGAAAATCTACTACCATTAAGCTTTCTAAATCAGTAATTTGATCTAGAATTGCGCGGCGTTTCAGCCATACTCCCTCTCTATCTTTAGTGGCGGCTATGTCTTGGATTTCAACAATATTTTCTCTAATTGCAGCAATTAAGGCTTCTGCTTGGGGTTGACGTTCAGATGGTACACTATCTAGGAGTTTTTGTTCACGAAAACTAGTTACTAAATAGGCATCTTTTAGATTACTCTTAATTGGTCCCCATCTTTTACTCCGCAAGTATTTAGATAAACCTTCTATACTTTCTTGGAGTTTTCTAACTTCTTGATTATCTATAGGAAGGGCATATCTAAGTAAAGAAGTAGGATCTGTAATTGCATCTCCTTCTGCTAACATACTTATTTGTACTGGGTTGGCTTGAACAGGTAAACTCAAGCCCAAACTGAGTAAACATATTCCCATGATCAGAATTTTTAGCAAGTTTTTATACCACTTTAATTGAGGTATCTGTACTGATTTCATCGCTTTTTTCTCTTTAACTCTCAATTGCACAACTTCTAGTATCTAATATTTTTAGTTAAACTTTACAATACATCGGGATTAAATTAATTGTTTTTTTCGAGAATTTCGCATTCATTTTTAGTTACCTGGTGGCGATACTTAAACATTTCTTCTAAACGTGAATTAACCCACCAACCTAGACAAAATTCTGAGGATGAACCTCCGGGAATCTCATAGTCTATGGTATCTATCAGACGTGTTTGTTGTCCTAGAGGCATAAATTGGTGTTCATGTCGCCAAGATGTCATGGGACCTTCAATTTGAATATCAGTAAAACAATGGGGGGGATTGCATTGAATATGTTCATCAACCCATTTAACTGGTACAACTCCTATTGTAATACGAAATTCGGCGATCGCACCTACTTCTAAGCGTCCTTTTTTGGCGACGATGGTTACTGGTTGCCAAGGGGGAGTTAACTTTTCTAAAATATCTGGTCTTTCGTGGAATCTCCAGACCGTTTCTACAGGGGCATTAATTAATATTGACTTTTGAAATCTTAACATAAATTTGTTAACCTTTTTGACTTACAATATAGCGTTTTTCTTACAGTTTGATCATGAAAATGACAAAATGAACAGACAGCATAATTATTTATTAAATTTTTCAAAATTTTTCTTACCTTCTTGTACTAGGGGAGAAATAGAAATTAACTTAATTAAAAACAAGTTAAACCAAGAAACCGGAAATCTCAAAGGACGAATAAAATCTACAAATAAAACCACTCTAATCTCATCGCTATAATTCCAAGCTTCATGAGCAAAAGTATCATCAAAAATCAGACTTTTTCCCTCTTGCCAATGACATATTTTATCTTGAACTCGTATGGCACAACTTGTGATAGGTTGAGGAACTTTTAAAGCTAAATGATAGCGCAAAACTCCTTTATAAGGACCATAATGTTCAGGAATATGTTTTCCTGGTAATAAAATCGAAAAAAAGGCGGTAGTCATGCCGGGAATTTGTTCAATCAAAGAGGAGGTATGGGGACATTTTTGGCAATTAATATCCGATTTAAATCCATAGGCATAGAAAAAGAAAGTTTTCCAGCGATCATCTTGAGTAATGCTATATTGATCAGGAGAGAGATCTTGAAAATTAGGAATGGTTTCTACCGATTCTAAGATATTATCTAATTCAGCTCTAATAGTAGTCCAATTATCTTCTAAAAGTTTTACCCAAGAAAACTGATTAACTTCAAAAAAAGCAGTATCGCCTACCAGAGAATTATTAGCAATCAAAGCTTCTAATTTACGTATATATTTTTCTCCTTGTCTTAAAACAAAGTAATTTATTTTTTGCATGATTTCTGCTCAAAAAAATGACTAAGTACTAATTGATATTTAAGAACATCATCTTGAGATATATTATTATGTCCAGCACCAGGAAATAACACTAAACATTTTACCCCAGTAGCTTGCTGAAAAAGTTGTTTACTCATAGTAACAGGAATCACACGATCTTGAGTACCGTGCATAATTAATATAGGGGCTTGAATTTGACTAATCTTACTGAGAGAATCAAACCTTTGGGTTAAAATCAAATAAGGAGGAAATAAAGGTACAGGGAAGATATGAGAAAGCATGTCTTTGATAGAAGTAAAGGAACTTTCGATAATTACTCCCCCTAGATGAGGTTGTTGAGATGCCCAATGAATGGCGATCGCCCCTCCTAAGGAATGACCATAGAGAAAAATTGTATCTGTGGGAATCTGTTTAACCATAGTAAGATAGTTTGCCGCAGCTTCCACATCTTCATAAACACGAGTTTCATTAGGAAAAGGGCCATCACTCATACCATAACCTCGATAATCAATTAATAAAGTATTTAATCCCAAATTGTGAAATATCAAAGCTTTGCCGACTAAATCCCCTAAATTACTAGCATTACCATGTAAATATAGTAAAGTGGGACGCCTAGGCAATTGACTAGGTATCCAATACTGCTCGGTTAAGCCTAAATCCTCCGTTGAGACTGCAAGGGAGCAGGGAGCAGGGGGCGGGGGAGAAAGCCGAAAATCCCTCTCCCTGCTCCGGTCTCCCTGCTCCTCTGCTTGCCTAAAAGAAAAGTCAAAATCCAAACCTACGCAGTATTGACTAGGTATCCACCAAGCAATTAATTTACTGTCTTTGACAGGAATTTCTACCTGTTGGTAGTCTAGGTTAACACTAGCGGGGGTGGAGAGGATATGGGAGGAGGGAAAAAATAGTAATCGGGTTTGCCCAATTCTCAGGGTAATACCTAAACTGAGATAGAATATTATGAAATAAACCCCTATTGATTTAAGTAATTTAGTTCTTTTTCGCCTCATGATTGCCAAAATTGTTAGTTAAACTAAAAATTGATTGAAAATTTAAGTCACATCAAAACATGGTTGCTGATTTTTCCGAATCTCCCTCAATTAAACAGGCATTAATTGCTATTAAACAATTACAGTTTCAATTAAACAAGCTACAAAACCGACAACAAGAACCAATCGCTATTATCAGTATGGCTTGTCGTTTTCCGGGGGGAGTAAATAATCCGCAACAATTCTGGGAATTATTGGCACAAGAAAAAGACGGAATCACGGAAATTCCCAGCCATCATTGGCTTCAAGAGGAATATTATGATAGTGACCCTCAAAAACCGGGAAAAAGCTACAGTAAGTATGGGGGATTTGTGGATCATTTGACTGATTTTGATGCTCAATTTTTTAATATATCCCCAAAAGAAGCTCTCAGTTTAGATCCCCAGCAAAGATTATTCTTAGAGGTAAGTTGGGAAGCCCTTGAAAATGCGGGTATCACAATGGCACAATTATCAGAAAGTAAAACAGGTGTATTTGTTGCTAGTTGTGGTCATGATTATCTTCAGGAGTTGTTAAAAAGATCTCCTGAAAAAATTGATGCCTATTTAACTACTGGTAATAATCATAGCGTAACAGCAGGACGTTTATCTTATTTTTTAAACTTAACTGGACCTAGTTTAGCAGTAAATACGGCTTGTTCTTCTTCTTTAGTAGCAGTTCATCTGGCGATCGCATCTTTACGGAATCAAGAATCTGATTTAGCCATTGTTGGCGGTGTTAATCGGATTATTTCCCCAGAAATTACGATTAATTTTTCTAAGGCGCGGATGTTGTCTCCTACTGGCTTGTGTCAACCCTTCGATGCTAAGGCTGATGGTTTTGTCCGCTCAGAAGGTTGTGGTGTAGTTGTACTAAAAAGATTAGAAGAGGCGATCGCCAATCGAGATCCCATTTTAGCAGTATTATATGGCTCTGCTGTGAATCAAGATGGGCGCAGTAGTGGTTTAACTGCCCCTAATGGTAATGCCCAAGAAAAGGTAATTCAACAAGCTTTAGTTAATAGTGGTAAACAACCCCGAGAGATTAGTTATATAGAAGCCCACGGCACAGGTACAATACTAGGAGATCCTATTGAGGTTAATGCTTTAGGGCGAGTATTTAGTAACCAGGTGGATTCCTCTTCCCCGATAATAATTGGTTCAGTCAAGGCTAATTTAGGACATTTAGAGGCGGCGGCGGGAATTGCTAGTTTAATTAAGGTTATCTTGTGTATTCAGCATCAGGCTATTCCTGGTCAAATTAACTTTTCTCATCCTAATCCCCATATTGATTGGCAACAATTACCTTTTCTGGTGCCAACCAAATTAACTAGTTGGTTAAATTCTCAATTAGAGAGAATCGCGGGAGTTAGTTCTTTTGGTTTTAGTGGTACCAATGCTCATTTAATTATAGGCGAGGGAAAACAACCCTATTACCAGATTGAACGAGAAAAACAATTAAATTGTTACTTATTTACCCTATCTGCCCAAACTGAAGGGGCTAGAAGCGCTCTAATTCAATATTATATTAATTTTTTAGATAATCATCCTTATTTAGATTTAGCTGAACTTTGCTACAGTGTGAATGTAGGAAGAACTGATTTTAACTATCGCCTAGGGATTGTAACTACTGGATTATCTGAATTAAAAAACC
The DNA here is from genome assembly GCF_057440575.1 of Johannesbaptistia floridana. NCBI lineage: Bacteria > Bacillati > Cyanobacteriota > Cyanophyceae > Chroococcales > Cyanothrichaceae > Johannesbaptistia > Johannesbaptistia floridana. The sequence continues at coordinate 11,995 of NZ_JALKVM010000093.1, read as the reverse complement.
AATTAAAACAACTACTCAATGGCGTCACAGACAAATATACTTGGTTAGGTAAAACTAAAGTTAATTATTCTGCGGCTATTAGTTTTGTTTTTCCTCCTAGTATCTCCTTTGCTTCCATAAAACTTGATTGGTTAGAAAAGAATTATTTAGTTTGTCAAGAAACTATAGCTGAATGCGATCGCCTAATTTCTGCCTTGACTGATTCTAGGTTAATCAATTTACCAGATTCATCTCCTTTAGTAATCTTTACTGTAGAATATGTTTTAGCTAAACTTTGGCAATCCTGGGGAATAATTCCAACTACTATGAAGGGAGATGGTGTAGGAGTATGGGTGAGTAAAACTCTAGGGGGGACAACTAGTCTTGGTGATAGTTTAAAATCAGCTAATGGATTGGGGTATCAATCAGAATCGGAAACATTGATAATAAACCAGACTAAAACCTCTGAAGATGATTATACTCTCTCTATGGACTTAGAATACCCAGATATAGAACAATCACTATTTACTAAATTAGCAGAAATATATTTACTAGGAATACCGATAGATTGGTTAGCAGTCGAATCACATATTTTACGTCCCCAAATACCTTTGCCTAATTATCCTTTTCAACGTCGTCGCTATTGGATAGAGTGAACTTCTGGTGTTAACCCTCGCGGTGCGCCCAAGCCACCCCCCAATCTCCATAAGCTTTTCAGTCGCCCTGTAACCCCGTCAGAACGTTAATACTAGCCAACTCTCCTTCTTCTTTTTTCTTGACAAAGTAAAGCTCATAGCGAAGCTGTAAATTAAGCCAAAAGTCAGGAGAATTGCCAAAAAACTTAGCTAATCTCAAAGCGGTACTTGGCGTAACACCTCTTTTGCCATTGATTAACTCATTAATTCTTTGATAAGGCACATGGATAGCATCAGCCAAATATTTCTGAGAAATATTCATTGGCTCTAAAAATTCTTTTAATAACATTTCCCCTGGATGGGTTGGTGGTCTGTGAGTCGGTATCCTAATCATTGCTTTTTCCTCTTTGATTTAATTAATTCGCCTAATGATAATCCGTAATTTCAACATCTTTTGCTCCACTATCTGTCCAAACAAAACAAATTCGATACTGATTATTTATTCGGATACTGTGTTGTCCTTTTCTATCGCCTTTTAAAGCCTCCAATTTATTTCCTGGAGGGATTCTTAATTCCTCTAAAGCTACAACAGAATCCAACTGATCAAGTTTTCGACTTGCTATAGTCCAAAGACTAGATGGACAAGCCTTTCTCGCTTGTTTTGTATTTCGACCATAAAATATATCTTCTGATGCTTTATTTTTAAAGGATTCTATCAGATTAGCATGGTATCACGGACAGTGTGTTAATGCAAATAGAATAAATTATTTTCTCAAATTGAATTGACTCAATTAAAAATGTTTAAATCTCAACTTCAAACCAGGGGCTCAAGGTTGCTTGTCATCACCTCGTTTTTAGCATTTATTTTTCTATTTCATATCAGTACTTTTGTTTTGGTGCAAGATATGAGTATAACGAGAGTCGCCTGGAGGGACAAAGATGGATTTTCAACAGAAACACGCTATCATTACTGGTGGTTCTAGTGGTATTGGTCTGGCAACAGCTAAATTACTATGGTTAGCTGGGTGTAATCTTTCTTTAATCGCGCGAAATTCTGAAAAACTTCAACAGGTTCAATCAGAATTGTCTCTAAAAAAGATATATCCCGAACAAAAAATATATACTTATAGCGCTGATGTGAGTAAACAGGCAGAAATCACCGCCACTATCAAAGAAGCAATAGCTATTTTGGGTACTCCAGAATTGTTAATCACCGCAGCAGGTATAGTGGAGACTGATTATTTTATGAATTTATCTACATCAGTATTTGAGGAGTTGATGGCGGTTAATTATTTTGGTTCCCTCTATTGTCTCCAGGCGGTACTTCCTGAGATGCAAAAAAACCAAAAAGGTCATATTGTGTTTGTCTCTTCTGGTGCTGGTTTAATGGGTATATATGGTTATTCTGCCTATAGTCCTAGTAAATTTGCTGTAAGAGGCTTAGCAGAATCTCTGCGCTTAGAATTAAAACCTATGGGGATAAATATTTCCATTATCTATCCCCCAGATACAGATACACCTCAACTACAAAGAGAAAATCTGCAAAGACCACCAGAAACTAAGGCAATAGCCGCTACAAGTAAAGTATGGAGTCCTGAGGCGATCGCCGCTACTATGATTAAAGGTATAGAAAAAAAGACTTTCTTAATTACTCCTGGTCATGAAATCACTTTTCTAGCTAAATTTCATAGCTTACTGATTACACCAATCAACAGGTATTTTGAAAGTAAAATTAAGAAAGTAAACAGGTTAACTAAATCAAGAAATTAGGTGAAATGGTCTATAGATATATAGTTAAAGCTTTTTGTTTAGCAGTTATTAGTAATGTTTGGCTGTCTCTACCTGGTAACAGTGCGGAAAAAATTGTTCTTAACTACAGTATATTTAGTTTTAGCATTCCAGTAGAATCTCTAGATAATTTTGCTAAAACTGGTACAGTTGACCAAAAATTAAGACCATATTTAGGTAAAGTAGAACCTGAACAATTAGAAAAAATACGCTCTACCCTCAATCAAAGTTTTGATATCAAAGCATTTACCCTTTATCAACTGACGAGAACCTATGCTGGAGTTAAAATTATTAATTCTCTAGGTAAAACTATACAAATGCCTCAAGGAACGAATGGTTTTTATGCTATTCGTAGTTCTATGGTTGAATCAGCCCTGAGTGATGAAGGTTTAACTATGATGAATTTTATACGGAATTTTCCCCATGATATACATATTAATTTAGCTCATATCTTTACTACTCTCAAGACAGTTAATACTCTAGTTGAGGATACTGATAATTTTATTAATCAATTGGAGAAGACTAACTCGATTACTTTTGATTCTGATGATTCTCTGTTTCCACACCAGCCTGGAAATTTTACCGTTACTAAACAAGTTCAAGTATTTACTGATGTCTCTAGACAAAGAAATCTCCAGGTAGCTATATATTTACCTGAAGCTTCACCAGATAATATGCCTGTGATTCTCATCTCAAGTGGTTTAGGTGCCCATATTGATCGCTTTCAACCATTAGCTGAACATCTTACTTCTCATGGATTTGCTGTAGTAGTGGTAGACCATCCTGAGAGTAATTACGAAAGACAACAGGCTTTTTACCAAGGATATGATCATGAACCTTTTGATTCTAGGGAATTTATTGATCGCCCTCTAGATATTAGTTTTGTTTTAGATAAACTCGAAGAACTAAATACAAGAGAATTTTCTCAACAGTTAAACTTAGAACAGGTGGGTATCTTTGGTTATTCCTTTGGTTTCACTACCAGTTTATCCCTCGCTGGTGCGAAAATTAATTGGACACAACTACAACAGGATTGTCAAGCTTTGGATGAAGTTGGTAATATCAACATCTCTTTGTACTATCAATGTCGAGCTCTAGAATTGCCTAGTGAAGAATATGATTTATACGACGAAAGGATTCAAGCGATTTTCGGTTATGTACCTTTTGGCTGGAGTTTGTTTGGGGAAAATGAGTTAAGGAAGATTGATATTCCTGTGTTTTTACAAACCACTAACAAAGACTTGATTACTCCTTTGTTGGTGGAACAATTGCCTTTGTTTAATTCTCTCAATTCTGCTGATAAGTATTTGGCGATCTCCCTCAACCTTGTTCATAGTCGCAATACCCTACAATTAGTTAATTTAGTTGATAATCAAACTGTTTCAGAAGAGCAAGTGGTAAAAGTAACTAACAATTATCTTCATAGTTTAAGTTTACTATTCTTTCAAACTGACTTGCTCAATACTCAAACAAATAGTCCCTATTTAAATTTAAAGGATTTTAACTTTATTGACCAAGAATCCTTTGATTTATACTTAATCTCGTCCCCTCAAGATTAGTTGCAGCAGATTTTCAAATCCTTATTCAGTAAGAGATGAGGTAGCTCAGACCCTCGCATCTTTACCTAATGTTACTGGTTGTGGATGAATTATGAGTAATGAGTAATGAGTAATGAGTTTTGAAGTAAGAAGTCTTGAAGTAAGGAGTAAGGAGTAATGAGTTTTGAAGTAAGGAGTAATGAGTTTTGGAGTTTTGAAGTTTTGAAGTTTTGAAGTAATGAGTTAAAGAATTAATGCGATCGCGCTTAAAAATTGGTTGACCAAAAAGGCGTATTCAGTATTTTTGTTCTAAAGACTCTTTTCTTAGGCGAAAGAGAAATGAACTTTTTCCCAGAATAATTTGGTACATAAGTACTGGTGCAAGATATGAGTAGAAGGAAAGGAAGAAGGTGTGAACTCAGATCTTGCATCTTTACCTAATGTTACTTGTGGTGGTTGAGTAATGAGTAATGAGTAATGAGTAATGAGTTAAAGAATTAATGCTCAACGCTTAAAAATTGGTATACCTTTGCCAGATCTTAGGCTAAAGAGAAATGAACTTTTTCTGAGGTTAATTTAGTACATAAGTACTGGTGGAAGATGTGAGGTGAAGGAAAAAGTTTATTTAACCGGACATGATATTATTATAGCAAGCTCGCAAATAGATGTTTACAGTTATTATGAAAAGCCCCCCTTGGTAAGGGGGGTTGGGGGGATCTGTAAATATAAATATTGTTAACACGAACTACTGCTATAAATAGAAAACCAGGAATAGGGAATAAAATATATACCTCACGCTTACTAAAATTAGCAATAATAACTATTATTGTTTTAGGAATTATTTTTCGACTTATCAACTTAGATTCTAAAATTTATTGGGTTGATGAAGTAGCTACCTCTGTAAGAGTTTCTGGGTTTACTAAACAAGAAGTAATTACCGAAGTTAATCATCAAGGATTAATTCCTCTTAAAAATTTACAAAATTATCAACATCCTGTTAACTCAGATAAAACTTTTCTAGATACATGGCAAGCTTTGACCAAAAGTCCAGAACATACTCCCCTATATTTTATTTTAGCAAAAATTTGGTTAAGTATTTGGGGGAGTTCAGTAGTCAAAATTAGAGCTTTATCTATTCTCTTTAGCATTCTAGCAATAGTTTGTATATATTGTTTATCTCAGGAGTTATTTAACAATTCTCAAGTAGCCTTATTAACTTCTGGATTTTTAGCTATTTCTCCTCTATATTTAACCTATAGTCAAGAAGCGCGTCCTTACAGTTTATGGATAGTTTTAATTTTATTGTCCCATTTATTTTTATTAAAATCTTTGCGGCTAAAGTCAATAAATTATTGGTTATTATATGGATTTGTTGTAACTGCTAGTTTGTATACATCTTTATTATCTTTTTTAATTGTTTTTGCTCAAACTATTTATGTTTTGCTTATAAAAAGAGACTGTTTATTCACTCATTTAATGATAGTAGCTGCCGCCATTACTGCCTTTATTCCTTGGGGAGTAATTATTCTCCAAAATTGGGATTTATTGCAAGAAAATACCCTGTGGATGAACAGTAGTTTAAATTTAGTAGCAATGTTTGTGATTTGGATTTATAGTATTTCTACTGTTTTTATTGAAACGCCTATTTATCCTGCTTTAACTCCTATTACTATTTTGAGAATAGTTATTGATTTTAATCTATTTATAATTATCTTTATTTCTCTTTATAGCTTATCGAAAAAGACATCTAAGCAAACTTGGTTATTTGTTTTAACTCAATTGATTATTCCTCTTTTGGTTATGAGACTAATTGATTTAGTTTTGGGAAGACAAGGTTCAACAGCAATTAGATATATGATTCCTAGTTATTTATTTATTCCTATAGCGATCGCTTATTTTTTTACCAAGACAAAAGCGAAGATTTGGCAATATATTCTCGTACTAGTGATTTTTATTCAACTAGCTTCTTGTGTATTTATTTTAGATAAATCTCCTCGATATCAAAAAACTCGTAATTTAGACAATCCTGTAATCGCTGCCATAATTAATCAAGCTGAACACCCAATTCTCTTAACGGAAGCAGACAATATTTTAGATGCTATTTCTCTTAGTTATTTAACCTCAGATGAGACTCAATTTCAACTCTTATCAACAGAGAAGAGTATCCCTATCTTTGAATCTAGTAAAACTATCTTTGTTCTCAATCCTTCTGCTAAGATAATAGATATAATTCATCAGAGAGAACTAAATATTGAGCAGGTATATAAACCGCAACTTCTAACCCCAGAAGAGATTCATTTATCCCTATGGCAAGTTGAATAAACATAATCTGGTGTTTTTTAGCTAAAACTAATATTCCTCATCTCATATCTTCCACCAGAACTTATGTACTAATTTTTCAGACAGCTAAATTAGTACAAGAGTACTCATGCTTTGCTCTCAGTTTAACATCAATTCTTTAACGCATTACTCCTTACTCCTTACTCCTTACTCCTTACTCCTTACTCCTTACTCCTTACTCATTACTCCTTACTCCTTACTCCTTACTCCTTACTTCTTACTCCTTACTCCTTACTCCTTACTCATAACTCCTTACTCCTTACTCCTTACTCCTTACTCCTTACTCCTTACTCATAACTCCTTACTCATAACTCCTTACTCCTTACTCCTTACTCATAACTCATTGCTTCTTACTCCTTACTCATAACTCCTTACTTCAAAACTCATAATTCATCCACAACCAGTAACATTTGGGTTTTGATGCAAGATGTGAGTTGGTGTGAGGAGATCGCATTTCATTTCCAAATAAACCAGATAATTTATCCCTTTTAAGTAAAATTACTTAATTTAAGAAAGAGGGAAAATCGTATATATTAAGAGGTGTTACTAGCCAAAAATGAAAGGTTAATAAGTTTGAAAATAAATGAGTTACCCTGCTGAAATTTTAGATTTTTTTGATCGCCATCAAGAATCATTAAGATTCCTGGAATTAGAATTAATGGCACTACCTCAAGGAGAAACGGCAAACCTTCAAGATGCACTTCGCCATATAGTTTCTCTAGAAGCAGATGCAAAATTTCTTAATTTACAATTAATTGAACGTATAGCCCATCATCTAACTCAATATCTTAAGCTAATTCGTGACCATTCTCTAGAAGTTGACCAACAGTTAACCACCAATTTACTCAAATTATTTGACTGTTTAGAAAATACGATTATCTCTGCTTCAGAAATCATTCCTGATGAAAAGCGACAATCAAGCATAGAAAAAGAATATAAAGAGTTAGCTAGTATAATTCAATCAACTTTTCACAAGTTATGTCAAAAATATCAATTATTTCAAGAAATAGGTGAAATATTTCCCTTAGAATCAGCCGTCAAAACCATAGCTGAAAAGGAAGGAAAACAAGCAACGGCAATTATTATTGCAGGAGAAGTAAGTATACCTGAAATAATTCTTCGACATTTGCGAAGTATCTTACCCCATTTAATCAATAATGCAATTGCCCATGGAATTGAATTCCCAGAAGAGAGAAAAGCATTAGGTAAATCTCCCGTCGGATTAATTACATTAACAGTCAAACCTTCTTCAGAAAATGTAACCATAATTTTTGCTGATGATGGTGCAGGAATTAATCAAAAAAAAGTTAAAGATAAAGCAATTAAAAAAGGAATAATAACAGTAAATAAGGCAGCAAAGCTCACAGAATCTGAAGTTTACGAATTATTATGCAATCCCGATTTTAGTACCAAAGAAGACCAAGATCGAAACTTAACCTCTGGGTTAGGCTTTGGTCTTAATATTGTCAAAACTTCTATAGTTGAACATCATGGTGATTTAAAGATTGTTTCTAAATTAGGTCAAGGAACGAGTTTTGAGATTAATTATTCTTTGACAGAAGATTAGATTCAGCTCTTTTAGGTTTATCCAAAGTTACTGTTGTATTTAAATGCGCAGATTATTTTTTAAGTTTTTAACCTGAAAGCTGACGAGGTGATAACATTGCTATAATTAATTAGGTGGAAATGATATTAATAAATAATGCTCAAAGTAGCTATAGATGTAACGGCTTTACGCGCTCAACCTAGTGGCATAGGTATGTATATTTATAATTTAGTGCAAGCCTTGACTAAACTCCAAAGTTCTGAGAATTTTGTTTTAAATTTAATTTATCAACCTAGTATAAAAAAGTGGTTAAGGGGAGATTTGAGCTTTTCTCGTCAAACTGATTTTTCTCTAGATAGCTATTGTTTACCTCTTCCTGTGACCTTTTCTAGTCTACTTGCCAATTTTCCTAACCCAATTTTATCCTATTTAGAATCAAGTTTAAAAAATCCTGATATTCTCCAGGGAACAGACCATTATGTTTATCCCTGTCGTCATAGTAAAAATATTCTCACCATTCATGATTTAACTTTTGTTAAGTATCCTGATTATGTAAATTATGTGGTGAAAAACTATAGTCGTCGTCTTCGGCAATGTCTGAAGTGGACTGATTTAATTATTACTTTTTCCCACAACTCTCAAAAAGAAATTAGTGAATATTTTCAAATAGATACTAACAAGATAGTAGTTACTCCCCAAGCCAGCCGCTTTAGTAATTTACAACTATCTCCGGTAGATATTAATCAAGTAAATTATGATTTTTCTCGTCCCTATTTTCTCTTCGTAAGTACCATCGAACCTCGGAAAAACCTGATTAACTTAGTTACTGCCTTTAATTATCTCAAAAAAAGCGAAAAAATAGAACATCAACTGGTGTTAATTGGTCAAAAAGGATGGAATTATCAAGGAATTTTTGAGGCGATAGCCACTTCTCCCTACAAAGAGGAAATACACCACTTAAACTATCTAAGTGATGAATTAGTCGCCTATTTTTATCGCCATGCTACTCTCTTTGTCTATCCATCCTATTACGAAGGATTCGGATTACCAGTGTTAGAAGCTATGAGTTTTGGTTGTCCAATAGTAACATCTAATACATCTTCCCTGCCAGAAGTAGCGGGAGATGCCGCTTTATTAGTAAATCCTGATGAGGCGATCGCCATTGCTGAAGGAATGAGAAAAATAATCAGCGATCAACAATTACGAGATGAATTAATTCAAAGGGGTATAATAAGATCAAAGCTATACTCCTGGAAAAAAACCGCAGAAGCTACTCTCAAAGCTTATCAAACTTTAGGAAGATGAAATATAACAATACTGTAACTCCCGCTTTGAACTATCAAGCTAAGAAATGTAATCTAACTTTAGCAGATGCCCTCAAGGAATATTATACACACAACCGAGTGGATCCAGAGCATTTCTCTGGTGAGGAACAAAGATTGATGGAATCTCATGATATTTGTCATGTGGTTTTTGGTTGCGACAATAGTCATAAGGGAGAATTTCTCATTGATCTTTGGAGTCTATTTGGCACAAATCTCTCTATTATTGGCTATATGCGCTATTTACGCCATCCAATTATTCGCGAGATTGTATTAGACACAGATTGGTTACATTTACCAGTCACCCTGCTTGTGGCTTTTCCATCGGCAACAAAGGTATTGTTTAATTGCAGTCGTATGAAAAAACGATGGAAGTTTTTTGACTATCAAGCTTATATGAATCAGTCTGTAGATAAAATTCGTCAGGAATTTGGTATTAATATTGTTTGAGAAAAAAAAGACTAAATTTTCAGTGTTAGAAGCCATGAGTTTTGATTGTCCAATAGTAACATCTAATACTGAGAGCCAAGCACCATTACCATTGTACTAGCTAATCCTCGCGAAAAATTCTTTTTTTTGATGAATAAAATCATTGATAACTATGATTGCTAAAGCTGATACCTTTTTTTTTAATCCTGAAGAATATCTCTCCTGGGAAGAAAAAAACGATGTTAAACATGAATATCGCCAAGGAAAAATCTATGCAATGGCTGGCGCTAGTAACAACCATGTTTTAATCACAAGCAATTTATTTGCTTTATTGAGGTTTCATATACGAGGTAAAAACTGTCGCGCCTATATTTCTGATACCAAGGTAAAAATTGAATCAATCAACAGTTATTATTATCCTGATATTGCCGTGAGTTGTGATTCAAGAGATTTAACCTTGACTCAATATATTTGTTATCCTTGTTTAATTATAGAAGTTCTTTCTGATAGCACAGAAGCCTTTGATAGAGGAGATAAATTCGCTGATTATCGTCAATTAGATTCTTTACAAGAGTATGTCTTGATTAGTCAGAATACCAAAAGAGTTGATACTTTTTTTAAAAATGACCAACAACAATGGATATTATCTTCTTATAGTGAAAGCGATCGCATCACCCTCAATATAATTGATTTTTCCTGTCTGGTTTCAGAAATCTATGAAGAAGTTAATCTCGATTAGTAACTGACCTTACCTAAGATTGTTACTACCATAAAAAAAGCAAAATGTAAAGTAGAAATATCAACACTTTATATTGTTTACTAGCTATGAAAGCATAAACAACATGGGGATTAAAGTAGGAGTAAAAAATGCCTTATAAACTAGTTAAGGAAGATGAAGAATTACTCAAGATCATTAAAAGTCAGTAGATGGAAAAATTCTTCTCCCATTTTAAGTATAGCTTATCAATTAAAAGAAGAGTTACGAGAAATATATGAAAGCAGCAGCACTGTAAAAATGGGTCAAAGAAAGCTGGAAAAATGGCTAGAGATTGTATCGATAGTGACAATTTTCCCTATAACGTCAAGAGAACAAAAAAATTATTTTAAACTGTGTAGCAGGGAAAAAGTAACAACAGATGGCGTGGCAAATTTTACTGACGCAGTTGAGTTCACAAGGATGGCTTCGCGCATTACTCCCTATGGATAGTTCGCAAAAAAATCAAGTATTTATACTTAAGCTCCAGTGCGATCGCGCCAGTTTCTAGGGCACACCAGTAGCAGACCAAGACTGATGATTAAAAGGCTTTTTCTCATCAAAAAAATAGATTTTTTCTTGGGTAAAAATAGTATTTTAGTACTATTTTTAAGATTAGCTTCTTACACTCTCTAGTGGCACAGTTTCAAACCCTTATCTAGACTGAATTGTAACTGAATAGTTAAATCGTACTCCTTAAAAACGTCAAGTAAATGGAGAGAGAAAAATGTCTCAAATAGCTCGTACATGGCTTCATCTATCTAATGGTTCTGGTTTTGAATATCAATCTAATTTTCAAAGCTTTGCTGGTTTTTGGGATAGTCAACGCTGGTTAACTGGGGATTTTAACGGTGATGGTCGAGATGATTTAGTTAATGTTTACAACCACAAAGATCAAGATTGGTTTACATTTACAAAGACAACAAGCAAAAAAATTGATTTGGATATCAATTCTTTTGACAATGGTGCTAATCTAGACATCTTAGCCAAATTGTATAATTCTTCTGGTAAGGTAATTAAGACATCTAACCCTAAAAATTCTTTATCTGCCTATTTTGATATGACTTTAAATCCAGGACAGTATTTCTTAAGCGTTACTGGGACTGGAGAAGGAGATTCACTAAAAACAGGATATACTGATTATGGAAGTTTAGGACAATATCAAATTAGTGGAGTCATTGTTTAATAGGCGGAAGTTCCGACATAGGCTCTTACACAATGCAAGGTGATGTGTCATAAGTTAACTGTGTAGGTCGAGCCAATTCGGAAGAAAGGAATTGCGGTGCGACCCCGCGCTTCCGGCGAAGCGTGAACGCGCACGCCTGACACGGAATTCGGAAAAAATTAATAGTATCTGACAAACTTTTGGTAACAATGTACTAGGGCGTGTCTGCAAAATGCTAAAATGAGTAAAACTACTCAAGAGATGTTATGAGTGGGCACCACGAAGCGGATGCCTTCGGCAACGCTAATTTTCAAGATATTAGAACAGGAAACAAAAAAAATCAATTAGTGCCACCACAGAAATCTTAGTTGATTGCTAAACGTAAAAATTGCCAGTTTAATCTATACAAAAAGTAACAGGGAACCAATGATTCCTCACACCAAAGCATCTTTACCTAATGTTACTGGTGGTGGTTGAGTAATGAGTTTTGAAGTAATGA
>NZ_JALKVM010000092.1:0-3273 GCF_057440575.1 Johannesbaptistia floridana | reverse complement strand
CTTTAGGGTCAATCAATTTTTAAGCGCGATCGCATTAATTCTTTAACTCATTACTTATTACTTCAAGACTTCAAAAATCATTATGGTGCGTTACGGGCTGCGCCCTAACACACCCTACAACTACAACTACAACTACAGGCTACCTTCTTACTCATTACTTATTACTTATTACTTCAAAACTCATCTAACTCCCTGCCCAACCTACTGGCTACTACAGGCTACCTTCTTACTCATTACTCATTACTCGTTACTCATTACTCATCTAACGGTGCGTTACGGGCTGCGCCCTAACACACCCTACTAATGCTACTAATGCTGCTTCAAAACTTCTTTCACTTCAAGACTTCTTACTCATTACTTATTACTTCAAAACTCATTACTCAACTCCAACCAGTAACATTAGGTATAGATGCTTTGGTCCTCCTACACCCTACACCCTGAGGTTGGTGCGTTACGGCGATCAGTTATCTTATTGTGATTTCCTAAAAGAAATTTTCGCGCCTAACGCACCCTACATCTCTCATGAGGTTGTACCTAACTCTCGGAGCCTCCGTGCCTCGGTGCCTCCGTGCCTCGGTGCCTCGGTGCCTCGAAAAGAATAACCTCTGTACCTCACTTGCTTTGGAATTGCTATATAACTTTCCACAGATTGGCTCTCGGTATTATGGGATAGCCAAAGATGTGATTAAATAAACTGGATAAAGTTAATTTTTGTAAAGAAAGGACAACCCCTTACTGAGACAATTGCCTTTTCTTTACAATTAACTTTGGATTTAATTAGTAAATTCAGAAGCTACTATCATACTCCCGATACCATCATCAGTAAAAATTTCTAATAGTAAAGCGTGGGGAATACGTCCATCAATAATGTGAGCTGCTTTTACTCCTTGGGCGAGGGATCGCACACAACAACTGACTTTCGGTATCATTCCTCCCGCGACAACTCCTGTTTTAATCAATTCTCTGGCTTGTTGAATATCTAATTTAGCTAGTAAGGTAGAAGGGTCTTTATAATTTTCTAAAATACCAACCGTATCAGTTAATAAAATCATTTTCTCCGCTTGTAAGGCGGCGGCGATTTCTCCCGCCACAGTATCAGCATTAATATTATAAGCCTGGCCGTTTTCATCTGCGGCTACACTAGAGATAATCGGCACATAACCACTACTAACAAGAGACTCTACCAGTCGAGTATCTACAGCGCTAACTTCTCCGACAAAGCCAACACCGTCTTTACCTACATTACGCGCTTTAATGAGATTAGCATCTTTACCACAGATACCTACAGCATTACCTCCAGCGCGATTAACTAGAGAGACTAATTCTTTGTTAACACGGCCGACTAATACCATTTCTACCACATCCATGGTGTCTGCATCTGTTACCCTCAAACCATCTTTGAATTGGGGTTTAATTCCTAATTTATCTAGCCATACGTTAATTTCTGGACCACCACCATGAACGACTACAGGACGTAAACCTACACAGGACAAAAAGACAATATCGCGGATCACAGAATCTTTGAGATAGCCATCTTTCATGGCGGCACCACCATACTTAACTACAATGGTGCCACCGGAGAATTTTTGAATGTAGGGTAAAGCTTCACTAAGTACTTTGACTCGGGTAGCTTCAGCTTCTTTGATATATTCGCTTTGATTGGTCATAGATATATTTTTCATTTTTGCAATATTCTTGATATTATCAAGATTTGCCCAAGAGGGGAAAATGATTAACTCAGAACTAGAATTAACTATAGGCTGGCTATATCCAAAATTGATGAGTACCTACGGCGATCGCGGTAACGTGATTTGTCTGGAAAAACGCTGTCAATGGCGTCAAATTGCCGTTTCTATCTTAGAATTAGATAGACATCTAGAAGCTGAAAATTTCGCCAAAGCAGATATAATTGTGGGAGGAGGTGCCCAAGATAGACAACAGGCGATTGTCATGGCAGATCTTCTGGGAAAAAAAGCAGAAATTTTAACTGCTATGATTGAAAAAGGTATCCCAGGAGTATTCACCTGTGGTTCTCCCCAACTCCTCGGACACTATTATGAACCAAAACTAGGTGAACGAATCAATGGGTTAGGTGTACTCGATTTAACAACTAAACATCCTGGAGAAAATGCCTCTCGCTGCATTGGTAATCTGGCTTTTGAAATTACTGCTTCTCCCCTCGCAACAGAATTAGCCGAGATGGAAATAACAAAACCTGTTATAATCGGCTTTGAAAACCACGGTGGACGTACTTATCTTGGTAATGTCCAACCCCTAGGCAAAGTTATCAAAGGTTATGGTAACAATGGAGAAGATGGATTAGAAGGAGCTTATTATCGTAGTAGCATAGCTACTTATGCCCATGGTCCGCTTTTGCCCAAAAATCCTTTTTTAGCTGATTGGTTAATTCAAACTGCTCTAAAAAAGAAATATCAAACACAAATAAACTTAACAAAACTTGATGATTCTTTAGCCCAAAAGGCACGTTTTGCGATGTTGAGAAAAATGGACTTAACAAAAATCGTCAATAAAGCCTAAACTATTATCTATCATTAAAGATAAAATTTCACTAAGTCAGCAACCGTGGAATTAGTGAATATCAATTTTGTCAACGTGCCATCGATTGAAAATATAACCAGAAAATATGACTGGAAAACAAATAAACAAGGACGTTTCTAGTCCCCTAGTTTTGATATTACCGTTCGCTATAGTTGTCGCCATCGTATTAAAGACATGGCAATATTTGCTATTATTTATAGCTATATTTATGTCAGGGCAACTACTGGCGAGATATTTTTGGAAACAAGAGTGTAAAAAAATTGATCCAGTGTTTAATAAGTTGGTGAAAACTAACAAAGGATATTTAACACCCCTAGATTTATCTGTTGAGGGAAACATCTCTGCAAGAAAGGCCAAAAATTATTTAGCTGAAAAATTTGAAGAATATGGCGCGAATATAAAAAACCTCGGCGATCAAGGTGTAGTTTTTTATTTTCTCACAGGTAGTGCTTTACAGAGTATTTTTGAAGATAGTGAACCTGTTGCAGAAATGTATGAACATGAGTTAGAGTCTTCTAAAACTACTCCTTTAGCATTTACCTTTGATTCTTCAGTAAAAACTTCTGAAACTCAAACAACGGCAGCAACTACTCCTGAAGCAGCAGTAACTTCAGTCTCATCTAAAGAAACCACTGCAACAGAATCATCTGTAGATACCCAGGAAGCAGAAACGACTGCAACAGAATCATCTGTAGAGGATTTGGAGACAGAAAC
>NZ_JALKVM010000091.1:0-23966 GCF_057440575.1 Johannesbaptistia floridana | reverse complement strand
ATTATATCATTGCTAAACAATAGTTGGTCGAGATTTTCTCTAGTAGCGCACTAAACGACTTATAGCATTTTTCGGACTCATGAGGTTGTACCTAACTCTCGGAGCCTCGGTGCAAAGCTGCCTCTGGGAGCCTCGAAAAGGATAACCTCTGTACCTCACCAGTATGAGAATTGCTATATCATCAAGGGGTAAAACACAGTAATTATGTCTCAATTATCCCTTTGTCCCTAATTGTCAACCGACTAAAAATTACCCATTATGGCTATTTAGCTAAGCAAATGAGCAACTTTTAGCAGTAATGAGTAGATATTTTTCAACTGTATTTAGCCCTACTTAACTTGGTATGGGCGCAAGCCGAAGGAGAGGGCGCAAGTATGAGCGCCCCTACATACTATGACAAAGGTTTCAGAGTATAAAACCATATAGAGATAAATTAAATAAAGTGTAGGGTGCGTTAACGGAGTGTAACGCACCATAACATCATCTAATCACATTGTTTAACTATAAACGTAAAACACGTCATCTATATTTTTACAAATATATTTATATACTTATCTAACAGCGAATAGCTATAAGATCATCATCATCTTTTGATCAATGGCCCCGGATTTAAAATCCGGGGAACGGATGACCACAATAATTTGGTACATAAGTACTGGTGGAAGATGTGAGGTTGGGCCAAGCTTAATCTATTTTACAGGACATGGGTTTACTCTACGCGATCGCCTACAAAGACCAAGAGGATATTTAGCTACTTGAGATTGTCAGGTGACAGTTGAGAATAATCAGATTATTGAACAAAAAAATGGATTGACTCTACAACATTTAGATTATTTGATTGACAAAGCCAATTTAAGTGAATTGGTGGTGTTATTAGATTGTTGTCATAGTCTCACATCTTCCACCAGTACTTCTGTACTAAATTAACCTCAGAAAAAGTTCATTTCTCTTTAGTCTAAGAAAAGTAGCAAAGGTCATCTATCGCCCCGGATTTAAAATCCGGGGCGATAGATGACCGCCCATACGCGGTCAACCAATTTTTAAGCGCGATCGCATTAATTCTTTAACTCATTACTTCAAAACTTCAAAACTCATTACTTATTACTCATTACTTATTACTTATTACTCATTACTCAACTCCAACCAGTAACATTAGGTATAGATGCAAGATGTGAGATAGTGGTGAATATCTTGAATCTCATCTTGAATCTCAATTGATGAGAGAGAGTTTAAAAACATTTAACCACAGAAAGAATTATTATCTGATAACTGCTTGTCGTTCAAAGGAAACAGCGCAAAGCATCAGAAAAGATGAACATAGTGTTTTTTCTGGGGCAATTATTCAGGGTTTATCCCAAAATAATATTAAGAGTAAAGGGGAGATAAGTTGCGATCGCCTTTTTGAGTTTGTTCGTAGTCAAATTGGGAGAAAATTGCAAACCCCTGTTCCCTAGCACCTAGCGCTATAGTACAATGGTACTTGTACTTTGATCTAAGTATAATTCAACCTATGAAATTATTAAATAGTTTATCTAAGTTCAAGAAAAATTCAAAATATCAACTAAGCACAAGTTTAAATCCTAATTGGTATATTGTCTTAGGGGAAAATAACAACTTACCTAAAACTCAAAGTTGTTTTCATCAAGATAATCTTTATGTGATTGACGCTGAATCCTGTTTTTATCAAGAGAATAATTTGGTTATTGTGGGAGAAATTTGGTTAAGCAACAGTATAGAATTAGCTTCTCAATTTAACCTCAATTATCAATCTGATTTTACTTGTGACTATCAACTAATTCTTAAACTTTGGGCTAAAGAGGGGGTAAACTGTCTGCAACGATTACAGGGTATGTTTGCTTTCGTGATTTGGGATAGTTTAACTAAAAATCTATCGGTAGTGAGAGATGGGGTGGGAAGTCGCACTCTCTATTATTGCTACCAACAGGGAAATTATTATCTTAGTCCTCGTTTAAAAACTCTATCTCCTTTTCATAGTCAAGATTTAAATCTAGTTGCTTTGAGAGATTATTTGACTTGTGCTTTTGTACCCGGAGAAAATACCCTCTGGCAAAATGTTCAGGAAATACGACCGGGAATGGTTTTAAATTTACTAGATGGAGATAAACAATACTATTGGCAACCTCAAATAAATAGAGAAGATGTTCATCAACCCATCGAGTTTTATAGTCAAAAATTGCGATCGCTCTTAGAATCTGTAGTAAGAGAATATTTACCAGATAATCAGCCTCTAGGCATTTATCTTTCTGGAGGACTAGATTCTAGTTGTATCACCGCCTTAGCCGCTAAGTTTCATAGGGAAAAAATACATACCTATTCCCTTTACTTCGGTAAAGAATGTCCCAATGAATTAGAATTTTCTAGTTTAGTAGCAAGTCACTGTCAAACCGAACACCATATCTTAGAAATTACGCCTGAGAAAATGTGGGCTAATTTACCCATAACTATGGCTAATCTCGATGATCCTATAGGGGATCCTCTTACGGTACCTAATTATTTACTAGCACAAATTGCCCAGGAAAACAGTCAAATTATTCTCAATGGCGAAGGAGGAGATCCTTGTTTTGGTGGTCCAAAAAATCAACCTATGATTCTTAGTCAACTTTACAATAGTTTCAATGGAGATAATAATTTACTAACTACATATTTAACTTCCTATAAAAAATGTTTTTTAGATTTACCGAGACTGTTAAAACCATACGTGTACCACCAAATCAACAATTCTGAATCAGTTTTCACAGAAGATTTAACCACTCCTACGGAATTTTTAAACCGCTTAATGCTGATTAATATTAAATTCAAAGGTGCAGATCATATTCTTACTAAGGTTAATAATCTAACTAACTCAGCGGGATTAAGGGGACTTTCGCCCTTGTTTGATTCAAGAATTGTAGCGTTATCTCTGTTAATTCCTCCCGAATATAAACTCAAAGGCGCAGAAGAAAAAGCTGTTTTAAAACAAGCGGTCTTAGATTTACTTCCTGAAACAATTGTTTATCGTCCTAAAAGTGGTATGAGAGTTCCTGTACAGTACTTTTTTCATAAGTATTGGAAAAGGCGGGCTAGAAGATTACTCCTCTCTAAAAGAGCAATAATTGCTAACTATGTTAATCAAGAAATTATCAAAGATTGGCTTAATTACCAAGGTGACGTTTGGGGACGTTACGGCTTGAAACTCTGGTTACTTGTTAGCTTAGAAACCTGGTTACAGGTCAATCAAAACTCTTCTAAGTATTAAATTTTTGCCGTTCAATCCCGTCAGACTTCTTAAAGACATCTTAATCACAAGCATAACCATATTCTCTTAAATCAATGCCAATTAACTCACTTGTCTTGCGATTGCTTTCTTGGTATAAATTGCCAAAATTATCCTCAATTAATTTTTTGATTCTTTGTTCTTCTTGTTGATGTTTTTTCTCTGGAATAATTAACTCAACTACTTTTGATGTTTTATAACTAAGCCAAACTTGTAACCTTTGTTTGTATGCTTCAGATACTTCTGGATTAGGATAAAAAACAATTTTATTCAATTTACGTTTAAAATTTAAAACACCTGATTTTAAAGCTGTATTTGTGTTAGGAGAAGAAACTAACTCTTGAAGATATTCATCTAGATTGTCTACTTTGATATTCACTCCAGCAAAATCAAGTAACATATTCATGGTTTTTATAGAGTCTTGTTTAAACATTTCAAATGGTAAAACCAGAACGTTTTCTTTGCCAAACTTTTGTTGATAATATTCAGTTAATAAATCATATCTATAGTTAGTTGCAGACATTCTTTTGCGATTAGCAATTAAACGAGGGTTCCCCTCTTTATTTATCGCCTCTTCAATAAATTCTTCAATACTTCTTGTATATCTACCTTTGACTGCCTGATTATACAAAGAAGCAATAGCTGCCATTTGTTCTCTAATAAAAAAGAAAATTTTAGCATCAGGAAAAGTTTCATAGAGTCTTTCTGCTAAAGTTTTTTGATAAGTAGGTTTAGTAAACCTAACGGAAAAGACTTCACTAGATATCACAGGAATTAGCCCCTTAGATTGGCTTTCTGATAAAACATTCTGGTAATATCCTCTTACTTTTTCCCCAGAAAAGTCAAAATCGTCCCACTCCAGAAAATAAGCTGCTGAACCTTTAGTTATATCTTTGAAGCCTAAGCTTTCATTGTTAAAAATTTTGAACTGTAAAAAAGTAGAAGCAGTTTTGGGATAACCAAGATGAACTAATATCTGTGGATATTTCATGCTTTTTATGACTTAATAGATGATCCTATAATTACGCTGGTTTATTATATCACGCTCTCAACATTAGTTCGATGAATTATACTTGGAAACCTCAATACTGCTTGGATAAGAATCAGAGGATTTATCTGGAGAAAGCAGAGAGATAGGTTTTCGGCTCTATCCCCAGCTTCCTTGGTACTTTAACGCAGTTATTGGGCTGGTGCAATTGAATCGATTACTTTTAAGCTGCCATCATCTTCAACAGTCCAAACATCATAGTTACCCACTACATCTCCATACTCATCAATATCCACATCACCACTGGCACCTTGATAATTAATATCTTCGCCATTGCGTAATAATTCTAGGGCTTCACAGGGATCGCTAACTTCTGTTCCTGGAGCATTAGCAACTTCACGAATATTATTCTTGATTGCTTCACCAGTATTAGCATCCGCTGCTTCTGCCGCTAACATCATTAACACTGTAGCATCCCAGGTATGAGGAACAAAAGCAGTAACTTCCTTGTTAGTTTCAGCTTTCCATAAGGCGGTAAAATCTTCAAGAGCAGTACCACTAGCACCGGGTACAGTCCCCAAGGCGCCACTAATAATTGATTTACCGTCGGCGGTTTTGCCAACCTGTTCTACAAAATCAGCGCTATAAACTCCATCAGTGAGCAAAACAGTTACATTGTCAGTTAGACCCTGTTTATAAGCAGATTGAAGTAAAATACTCCCAGTTTCTGCATAAAGTACCGCAGCTACCCCATTAGCTTGGTCATTAAAAGCAGAAGATGCTTCTGTATCGAGAGTACCAGCCTTAGGCTCGTAACGTACAGGGTTATCTTTATTAGCGACAGTCCCCCCTAATTTTTCAAAGGATTTGACAAACTCCTCCTCAAAACCTACACCATAGTCATTATTAATCACCACAGTAGAGACATTAGTTAATCCTCGGTCGTAGGCAAGAGCTGCCAAAGCTTGAGCTTGATAAGTATCAGGAGGAGCTGTACGCGCCCAATAACCATCAAACTCTCCATTCTCCGCCCTTTGGGTAAATACAGGGGAAGTACTACCAGGAGATACTAACATAACTTGATTCCTGACCGCAATTTCCACCGCAGCACCAGAAACACTACTAGCAAAAGCTCCTACCACACCAGCAACATTATCAACTTCAGCTAGTTTAGTCATTGCTGATGCCCCTGCGGGAGGGTCTGTCTGGCTATCTTCGTTAATCAGAGTTACAGGTTCTCCATTAACCCCACCACAGGCATTAACAGTTTCCACCGCTAACTCTGCTGTCAAAGGCATATTTTGACCAATTGAGGCTAAATCTCCCGTGGTTGGTAGTAGAGTTCCTAATTTTAATCCGCCAGTTTCATTGGTAGCTGTAGTTTCTGGTGGATTTGTCGTAGGCTCAGTTGTGGTAGTGGTGGTGTCGGTATCACTAGGACATCCAGTTAATAACCCTAAACTACCTAAAGTTGCTATAACTAAACTTAAAGTTCTGCGAGAAGATTTATTCATTTAATGGTATACTCCCTAATTAGAACAAGATCTGTTAAATTGAGATTTTAACTAAATCATTAATTGTTTGACCAACACATTTGATACTGATTGACAATATCTAGAGACAAATATTCTAGCCTATTATTATGATTCATTTACACCCTACACAAATAAAACAGCAAGCCTTGTCTCTCGGCTTTCATCTTGTGGGAGTAGCCTCAGTATCAGCCCAAACTCAAGATAATGCCCTATCTCATCTCCAAAACTGGTTAGCTTCTGGTTATCAAGCTGAGATGACATGGATGAGTAATTCTCGACGTTTTGATGTTCGTGAATCTTTGCCGTCAGCTCAATCAGTAATTTCTCTAGCTCTTAATTACTATACTGACACTCAACATCCTCAAGAACCAGAGTTTGCTAAAATATCCCGCTACGCTTGGGGAAGAGACTATCACAAGGTTATGCACAAAAAGCTGAAAAGCTTGTCTATTTGGCTAGAAACCCAAGGGGAAGGGGTGAAAACTCGCTACTACTCCGATACCGGACCAATTCAAGACAAAGTTTGGGCACAACGGGCAGGTTTGGGTTGGATCGCTAAAAATGGTAATATAATTACCAGAGAGTATGGTAGCTGGGTTTTCCTCGGAGAAATCTTAACTAATCTAGAATTAGAACCAGATAAACCCTCTACTCAACACTGTGGCACCTGTACACGCTGTCTAGATGCTTGTCCTACTCAAGCCATTACTCAGCCCTTTGTGATTGATGCTAATCGCTGTATCGCCTACCATACTATCGAAAATCGTCAAGAAACTTTACCTGAGGAAATATCTAGTAATTTACACGGATGGGTCGCCGGATGTGATATCTGTCAAGACGTTTGTCCGTGGAATACACGATTTGCTAAATCAACCAATGTGTTAGAGTTTAATCCTTATCCCTCAAATATTGCACCTAAATTAGCTGATTTAGCTACAATTACAGAGGAGGAATGGAATCACCGTTTTACCGCGTCTGCAATGCGTAGAATTAAACCGTATATGTTAAGACGTAATGCTCAAGCTAATTTAGCAAACCACAGTAATCTAAACAGGATTTAATCACTTAACAGCAGTAAATTATAATCTTAAACAGCTTAAATAATGACAATTAAAACAATTATTTTTGATTTTGACGGCACAATTTCTGATACTTATCAGACTCTAATTACAATTACTAATAACCTAGCTGATGAGTTTGGTTATGAACAGATTTCTCCTGAAGAATTACTGGAACTTAAACAATTGAGTTCTCGGGAAATTGTTCGCAAGTCTAAAATTTCTTGGCTAAAAATTCCTTTTTTACTGAAAAGAGGACAAGCAGAACTCAATAAGTTAGTTGTTACCCTAAAACCTATAGCTGGAATTGAAAATAGTTTAGAAGAGTTAAAAGAACTTGGCTACTATTTAGGTATTATTACTTCTAATAGTTATGACAATGTTCAAGGCTTTTTAGAAAATAATCAACTAGAAAATATCTTTGATTTTATCTATCCTAATATTCCTCTCTTTAGAAAACACAATGCAATTAAAAAGTTTATTAATAAACATGGTTTTAAA
The DNA here is from genome assembly GCF_057440575.1 of Johannesbaptistia floridana. Taxonomy (NCBI): domain Bacteria; kingdom Bacillati; phylum Cyanobacteriota; class Cyanophyceae; order Chroococcales; family Cyanothrichaceae; genus Johannesbaptistia; species Johannesbaptistia floridana. The sequence continues at coordinate 16,610 of NZ_JALKVM010000091.1, read as the reverse complement.
CCAGAGGAAGTTATTTATGTGGGAGATGAAACAAGAGATATTGAAGCCGCTAGAAAATGTCAAATAAAAATAGCTTCTGTAAGTTGGGGATTTAATGATAAATCTCTTTTGCAACAATATAAGCCCGACTTTTTACTTGATTTTCCTAAAGAATTACTGACTATTGTAGATAGTGATGTAGATAGTGACGAGTTGGAAACTGTATTAGGCGTTAATGCCCTAATATAGCCTTTTTCTCTAGGTGTAGGTGTGAGGTAGAGAAATTATCAGTTTGAGGCAAAAGCCAGCTATTGTGATGTTATCTGAAATTTAACAACAAAAAAATAAGCGATCGCATAATCAATTTAATATTAAACTTAAATAAAACTTCCTTAGAAAAATTACTACTAAAATTAAAATATGCCTACTATAACCGCTCAAGGAAAAACTTATGCTTGTGAAACAGGAGAAAATTTACGAGCCTTTTGTCTAAAAAATGGCATTAATTTACATAACGGTAATTCCAAAATAATTAATTGTCGCGGTCTTGGCACCTGTGGCACCTGCGCTGTAGAGATTACAGGAAAAGTATCTCCACCTAATTGGAAAGAAAATACCCGACTCTCTCTCCCTCCTCACAAAGGTGATGGTAAGTTGCGTTTAGCCTGTCAAACTAAAGTTTTAGGGGATATCGAAGTGAAAAAATATACTGGATTTTGGGGTCAAGAAACCACTAGAATTTAGCATGGGCGAATTGTTTTCAAGTATAAATACATAAGTTTGCTGAGGGCAAGAGCACTGGTTTCCGGCGTTAGGTAATACTCAGAAATAAAAAAAATGAAGTTCATCTCAAGTAGCACACTTCTTTGATATAATTTTGAAGGCAAAACTGAAAATTCACAATGAGATGAAAACAATCGCGGTTTATCATAACAAAGGCGGTGTTGGTAAAACAACTACTGTGGTCAATCTAGCAGCAGCTTTTAGTCAACAGAAAAAAAGAGTATTAATTATTGACATGGATAGTCAAGCTAATACAACCTTCGCCACAGGATTGATAAAATTTGACGACGAAATAAGTGATACTATTAAAGATTCTCATATATATCATGTTTTACGTTCTGAAGAATTGCATCCCATATCAGAAGTAGTTCGCAGAGCTGAATACGCCAATACTAGAATTGATGTAGTTCCAGCTCATATCGACTTAATGCGTTTAGAAACAGAATTAAACGCTCTTGAATCTAGTAAACTAAGATTAATAGATAAACTACAAGAAGTAGTAGATAGATACGATATAGTCTTAATCGATACACCACCATCTCTGAATCTCTATGCAAAAATTGCGATTATTACAGCAAATTATTTAATTATTCCTTCGGATTTAAAACCATTTGCTAATCAAGGTTTGAAAAATGTAAAAGAATTTGTCAAAGAAAATAATACTTTTAGAAGACAAATAAATAGAGAACCTATTGAAATTTTAGGCATATTATCTTGTAAAATTTCTACTAATAACAAATTTGTGCAATATACACTACCAACAAGAATAGACGTGATTAAAGAACGTTATCAACTACCAGTTTTTGACACAGTTATTTATGATCGCGAAGATTTAGCCAAATGTGCTGAACAAGTACAAATTATGGGAGACATAGATATGCCAGATCCTCGTTCTATCTTTGATTATAAGCCAGAATCAGCTTCTGCTCAAGAATTTTATCTATTAGCCAAAGAAGTTTTAGAGAAAATGGAAGCACAATGAAATTATCAACTATGTTAGTAGCTGTGAGGAAAATAAGTTCCCATATACCCCGGTCTAATTTCTCTGAGGCAGATATAGAAAAAGCAGCTCAATTAATTTTAGCCGTAGAAGGGTTAATCAATCCGATTATCTTAAAACGTACTAGTCTAGAATCCTTTGAAGTGGTTGATGGTCATTTTGAATATTATGCGGCAGCTAAAGCTAGAGAAATAAATCTAGCCAAAGGCGAAATGATTAATGCTTTTATTTTAGATGAGGAGAATACAGAAGTTTTACAGCAACAAGTGGAGATGTTGCGCCCATCTCAAGAAACCTCTACTCAAACAGTGTCAACGAATACCGCAGCAGTAGAAGCTAGAATGAATAATTTAGAAACGAGAATAGAAACTAGACTAAAAGATTTTGAACAGGAGAATAAAACTCTAAAAACTCAGTTAGAAAGCAAAATTAAGGAAATAGAAGAAAAACTGCCGCAAAAAATAGAACCCCTAGTAGCTTTTAATCAAGATAATCAGTTAGAGTTAACTAGAAAATTTCAAATGAGAGGTATTTATGGAGGAAAAGATGCCGAAAAAAGAGCAGCAGCCATTATTGAAGCGCGGAAAAAACAACCAAATCAAGAGTTTAGTAGTTTAGCTTCGATTGTAGATGAAGTAAAAGTGGTCGGAGGAAAAAGAAAGCAAAAAGCAATAAGTGAGAAAAAAATGCTCGAATTTATCGATAAATGGTGCAATTAAGCGTATATTAGTCAAAATTATGTTTATAATAGGCTTTGATCCCGGAAAAGATAAATGTGGAATCGCCCTGATGAGTGACCAAGGAGAAATAAGAGAACATGAAGTGGTAGAATCAAAAGAGGCGATCGCCAAACTAAATTCTCTATTAGAAAAACAAGAAATATCAAGAATAGTATTGGGAAATCAAACAACCTCGAAACAATGGCAAAGTAAATTAATCAGTGAATTATCTAAAACAATTGAGATAACTAGGGTTGACGAAAGAAACTCAACCCTAGAAGCACGCTCACGCTACTGGGAAATATATCCACCCAGAGGCATAACAAGATTATTACCCAAGGGGATGCGCTTGCCACCGAGGCCAATTGATGATATTGTGGCAATAATTCTGATAGAGCGCTACCTACAAACTAGATCTTAAAGTAAATTGATAGTCTCCCCCAGGTTCTAACTGATAGTCATAACGCTCTAAAAAACGCCCAAGAGGTTCTTGAATCAAAGCCCTACCTAAAGAAGGTTGTACAAATAATTGTCCTTGGCGAAAACGCCATTGGAAAACCCATTGATATGAACCAGCAGTAACTTCCCCCTCTAAATGGCCTTGTTGCCAACATTGATTGATAACTCTAACATAAGCAGTTGTTTCTGGTAAACCCACAGCGATATTGATTATAAATTGACTACTTTATTTTTTGAATTTAACAAATTCAGAGTAACTTAGTAAGGGGTGCAAGGCTTAAGTTCATTTTTGCCCTAAAGGAACAAAAATATGAAATAATCAAGGTCATTGAAGGCCCATGGGCGTTCAAAAAGTTTTCTCTCATGATTCGCCTAAATTATTATATAATATGTATAGCCAAGGTAAGGAAAATATGGCTCTATCTCACCAAAACGAACCCTCAAACTCATCTTTGAGTCAAGAAATGATCGCTCTGATTGACCAGTTGTCCTCCCACGAACATGGCAAGTGGATTGAGAGGGCTTTATCAGTATTGTTAAGAATCGCTAGTGAAGAAGTAGACCGCCTCGATTGGAAAATTCTCACCAACTCCCTAGGAGATATGGAAAGTGCTTTTCAAATCTTTTACAAGTATCGTCATGTACGGAAAATAACTATCTTTGGTTCAGCACGTATAGCGACAGATACTCAAGAATATAAATTAGCAGTAGAATTCGGCCGTCGCATCAGTGAACTAGGCTTTATGGTCTTAACAGGCGGCGGTGGGGGAATTATGCAAGCAGGCAACGAAGGCGCAGGCAAAGAACATTCCTTTGGTCTGAATATTCATCTGCCTTTTGAACAAGATTCAAATCCCTATATAGATGATGAAAAACTAATCAATTTTAAATACTTTTTTACCAGAAAACTTTTCTTTCTCAGGGAAAGCGATGCAATCGCCCTGTTTCCCGGAGGCTTTGGTACTCAAGACGAAGCTTTTGAAACTCTGACTTTGTGCCAAACAGGGAAATATGGACCAGTACCCCTAGTATTGATTGATGAACCTAATGGTAATTATTGGATTAAATGGCACGAATATATATGTAGCTTGGCAGATAGAGGATTGATTAGTGCAGAAGATACTAGTCTCTATACAATTACCGATAGTATAGACGTGGCTTGTGAAACAGTATGCAACTTTTACAAGGTCTATCATTCCAGTCGCTATGTAAATGATTTATTTGTCATGCGTCTCAATGCAGAACTTTCTGATAATCAAATACAACAACTAAATCAAGAATATCCAGATATCCTCACTAAGGGTAAAATCAAAAAAAGTAAAGCACTACCACCAGAACAATCCCACGAAACAGCAAACTTACCCAGAATTGTCTTGTACTTTAATCAAAAAAGTCTAGGACGCCTCTACCAAATGATTAAACAAATTAACCAATGGGGAGAGACTCAAGAAATATCTAGTAAAATGCACCCAGAATGGAAGTAAAACCGCTTCTAAAATGAAATCAGAATTTCTCTCCCCAAAATATCCACCGCCATATTGGGGATTAAACCCAAAAATAAGCTTTTGTAATCATGGGTCTTATGGCGCCTACCCTCTAGCAGTAAAAGAAGTTTTAGATAAATACTCAGCAGAAATTAACCAATGTCCTGATGGTTTCTATTGGGTAGAGTATAGAGAGAAACTGCAAAAAGTCCGCGAGGCGATCGCCTCTTTTGTCAAAGCTAACTATGAAAATATTGTAGTCATACCCAACACCACCTTTGCGGTTAACTCTATTTTCCGAAGCTTTCCCTTTACCTCCAGACAAGAAATTATAGTTATTAATCATAATTATGGTGCTTGTCGCAACGTCATCAAATACGTAGCCCAACAAAAAAGCTTAAACATAGTCGAAGTTGAAATTCCCTTTACTGGATTATCACCCTCAGAAATTATTACTAAAATCGAAGCTAAATGTACCCCATCTACTGTACTTTGTTTTATAGACCACTTAGCTAGTGCATCTAGTCTACTTTTTCCAGTAAAAGAAATAATTGCTCGTCTCAAAGAACGTGGTATTTTAACCTTTGTAGATGGAGCACACGCACCAGGACAAATAGAACTAAACTTAGAAGAGATTGGGGCCGCTTTTTATGGAGGAAACTTACATAAATGGGCTTCGTCTCCCCGAGGTACAGCCTTTTGCTATGTTGATCAACAATACCATCATTTAATTGAACCTGCAATCATTAGTTGGGGTTCTAGTCAAAGTTTACAGGGTAAAGCAACAACTCTTGCAGAAAAATTCTCTATTTTAGGCACCCGAGATTTAGCCCCCTTTATGGCGATTCCTGCCGCCTTATCTTTTATTAATAATGCCTATACAGGAGGCTTCCCCAGTTTTTTAGAACGTAACCAAAGTTTAGCTTTAGAAGCTCTAAAAATCTGTCAAAGTTACTTTAATTTGCCCCAAATTATTCCCCCATGGCGAGCAATGTTTTATTCAATAGAACTTCCTTTTTTAGTTAAACCTTCTTTAGAGAGATTGATTCAAAAAGAACAAGAGAATAGCTCAGTTCCAGCTCATTTAGTTTTAAGTAAAATTCTTCTAAGAGATTATCAAATTGATGCTTTTTTACAAGTAATTAATAATAAATATATTTTGAGAATTAGTTCTTATTGTTATAATTCTTTAGAAGACTATCAAAACTTGTGCCTTGCCTGCGAGGATTTAATTAGTAAAAAATTAACTTAACTATATAGACTTTTAGTAATAACTGGCGATCTCCTCTTGTTAAACATAATCATTCTGTAATCCCATGTTGGTATGGTGTTGGGTTTCGCTAACAAGGACCCAACCTACAAGCTGGCGATCGCCTGGGAGGATTTAATTAGTAAAAAATTAACTTAACTATATAGGCTATGAGTTTTATAAATTACTTTTAGTAATATAGCAAGCTCGCAAATAGGGCTTGCTGAAAAAGTAAGTTTTGGTGAGGAGAAAGGCAGGAGGCAAGAGAGGCAGAAGGCAGAAGGTAATAATGATTTATGAATTTTTGAGTAATTAAAGTAAAAAATGCACTCTTTTTAGCATAATACATTCAAAAACTTTGCACTTTTCACAAGGGAAAACTGGCTCAAACCTATATCCAGTCATAGTTTTATATTTATTCAGCAAGCCCCAAATAGATGTTTACAGTTATTATAAAAAGCCCCCCTTAGTAAGGGGGGTTTGGGGGGATCTTTTATCTAATGAGCGGAACACTACAACGAGCACTGCTATAACTCATATCAAAGCACTCCTAAAAAAGTACAGAAATTGGCCAACAGGCGAGAACTCAGACCATCGCCTCTTGTTAAACATAATCATTCTGTAATCCCATGTTGGTATGGTGTTGGGTTTCGCTGACAAGGACCCAACCTACAGGCTCATTACTCATTACTCAACCACAACCAGTAACATTAGGTAAAGATGCTTTGATCTGAGTTCGACCTTGTTGTCACCCCGTCAAGGTAATAACTCTGAAAGGCTTTTGCAGATAAAGGCCGACTATAAAGATAGCCTTGTACTAAGTCACAGCCTTTTTCCCGCAAAAAAGCGGCTTGTTCTGGGATTTCTACCCCTTCAGCGATAATTTTGAGATTCAGGGCTTTTCCTAAAGCAATAATTGCTTCAACGATCTAATTATACTATTTCCTTCTCGATAAGGAGAATAGCGAATATCCAAATAACGTTGTTGGTCGCCATTGACTTGAAACCATTTTTGATATGCTATTTCTTCTCCCTGAAAGCAACGATCTAGACGGGGTTGTATCACATCTGCAAATAAGTGCTCACCCAAGACAGACATAACTGATTGACCAATAATCATTTCTAGCTTTTTGCCGAACATTTTGGCATAAGCATGATTAACCACTAAATAGGTATAGTCTGTCTGCACAAACGCCATTAAATCTTGTGTACTAGAGACAATACGCTCAAAAATTCTCAGCTTGTCTTCTAGCTTCTTGCGATCGCTAATATCCATGACTGAACCAATATAGCCTTTAAATTCACCTGACGGGGTGACAGGGTGGTTGAAAAGCTGGTAGATCTTGAGGTTTGGGTCGGGCGATCTCGAAGAGATCTCGCCAAAGGCGAGTGCGTCAAAAAAATTAGTGAATTTTTTCTGCTTATTGAGAATGAACCTAATAATCATCATTTTTATTTTTCTCCACTAGAACCCAAAGATAGTATTGACTAAAAAGTCAATACTAAAGACAAACAATTTTTGACAGAATAATATTTAATTGAAGGTCAAGTTTTTTCTGAGAAATTTAAGTTAAAATAAAGGTTAATTAAACAGATAATTTTATTAAAGACATGGCTTTTAAACTTTTTTAGCGATCGCCTGTGGCAAACCTCAATCTCCACAAGATTTCTAGCCACCCTGTCACCCCGTCAGGTATTTAGCCCTTCGCCGCAATATGACCATAAATTTCATACCAGTAATCTTCATTGTTAGGAAGAAGTTTCTGTATGTGTTCACCTTGTGCGTTTTTTAATCCCGTTTGTTTCTCAAAAGCAGCATTCAGTTCTACAAAGTAATAATCTATTGGGTCATTATTCTCATCAAAAACCAACTCAATAATGCAAAACCCCTCATCAATGGAGTTAAAAAGGGAGGTTTCCTCCAACTCACATCTTCCACCAGTACTTATGTACTAAATTAACCTCAGAAAAAGTTCATTTCTCGTATTTCCTAAGAAAAGTAGCAAAGGTCAACCAATTTTTAAGCGTTTAGCATTAATTCTTTTACTTCAAGACTTGAAGTTTTGAAGTAAAAGAATTGATGTTAAACCCCTAGGAGACAAAGATTATAGAGAATTAACCATAAAGAACATTTTTCCTTAAAAATTAGTACATAAGTTCTGGTGGAAGATATCAGTCAAAGGAGGGAGTGTAAGACCGAAAGGTGGGAGAAATCCTATTTTTAAGCAGCACCCTATGAAGCCAGAAGCATCTAGCTCACTTCGTCTGAGCTAGATGTAGTTTAATTATTACATGAATCCGGGGACGATGTATTGCAAAAACTTATCAAGTACAATATCCAAAATTAGCTAAATCATAACCAATCAATTCACTAGTTTTTTGATTGCTTTCTTTGTAGATATCACTCACGCTGTCACTGATTAATTTCTTGTAGCGCTTCTCTTGCTGCATTTGTATTTTTTCGGGAATCACAACATCGGTAAGTTTTGCTAATTTCAAAGCTATCTTACTTTTTATGGGTTGTTCTGCCACAATTTTGTCGGGATTATAAATAATTTCATTAATTATGCGCTTCACAACTAATGAGTATCCTTTTAACTTTAAATTTTCCTGGGTTTGTGTTTCCAATTCGCCTATATTTTTTAATTTTATTTCTGGGTTGACAAAATTAAGTAACTCACTTAAAAACTTTTGTTTATCGCAACAAAATATTTCAAAAGGTAGTACTAAAACATTTTCTTTTCCAAATTTATTTTGATAATTTTTGATTAAAACATCATATTTGTAGATAGATAAATCCTGAATTGAATTTCTTCTTTTACCTTTTTTTTTGTTTAAAAAAACTTCTAAATTTGTAGGATTTCCAGCTTTAACCATTTGATTATACCTAGAATAAAGCATTGATTTCTGTTCCCGTATAACACAGAATATTTTAGCATTAGGGAAAACTTGAGCAATTCTATTTGCTATCAACGTTGTATAATGTATTTCCGCAAATCTCTCACTGGAACAAACAAGTGTACGGTTTTTTAAGTTAACTTTATCTATAACTGATAAAATTGTTTGAGACAATAACTGAGGATCAAAGTCGAAATCTGTAGTATGATCGAGATAGTTAGCCAAAAACCTATTAGCTTTTGAGGCTCCGAACCAATCCGATGGCCAGGGATTAATAAAACCTAAATCACTATTATTAAACAGATATTTTTGTAACCAAGTAGAACCTGTTTTAGGATAACCAATGTGAACAAGTGTTTTGTACATTCTTTCATTTTCAACTTAAAATATAACACTAATATAGCAAAAAAAATGTCAATTAGCTTACTCAAACAGGTTGTCTTAGTCTATATCTTCTGGCCTCTTTTTTTCGTAGCTTCTCAAAAAGTCAAGCTTGCTTGAGAAACAGTGCATAACTGCAATAAAATCGTCCATTAGTTCCTGATTAGGGGGAAATTCCCCACCAGCTACAGACGGCAGTTCCATCCGGAAAGTATTTGTCTTATCCCTTCTTCTCTAATGTTTATTGCTGCATTACCATCTCTATCATGATTTAGATCACTCGCACGCAAATACAAAAGTACTGAATCGTGATGGGAAAAAAACAAGCAATTCCTTATTTTAAGACAGGACTTATGCAGTTGAAGGTTTCCATAAATGAAAATTTAGTTGCTATTTTAAAATAATTGTGTTATGCTAGTAAAAGTGTCAGCGGATGTGGTGGAATGGTAGACACGCACGCTTGAGGGGCGTGTGACTTCGGTCATGCGAGTTCAACTCTCGCCATCCGCATAAGTATTTTCAGCAAGCCCTATGAAATTTCACCAAGATAAAATTAAGCTTAAAACCACAGGTAAATCTCTTCAGAGAATAACTAATCAAGTAGCAGAGATTGTTAAAGAATCGGAGATTAACACAGGATTATGTAGTATTTTCATTCGCCATACCTCTGCTAGTCTCCTCATTCAAGAAAATGCAGATCCCGACGTGTTAGAAGATTTAAATGATTTTTTCACCAAATTAGTGCCAGAAGATAAACAAGCCTATAGACATGGAAGCGAAGGTTTAGATGATATGCCAGCCCATATTCGTTCTGCTTTGACTCATACCTCTGAACAAATTCCTGTGAGTAATGGTCGTTTAGTCTTAGGAACTTGGCAAGGTATCTATGTTTGGGAACATCGCTCATCTCCTCACCAAAGAGAGATTATTATCCATGTCCAAGGCACGTAAGTTACTTAATCCTCCTCCCGGAGTTTATCTAAGACACTACGGTCTTCTAAGGTAGAAGTATCACCAAGCACCTCTTCACCAGAAGCTAAATTACGCAAGAGACGACGCATAATCTTACCAGAACGAGTTTTAGGCATACCCTCAGTAAAACGAATGTGGTCAGGACGTGCGATCGCCCCAATTTCTTTAACTACGTGTTGCTTCAACTCTTCTACCAGAGAATCACTCTCCTCATATTTACTCTCTAAAGTCACAAAAGCCACAATATTTTCTCCCTTCACCTCATCAAAGGCGCCAACTACCGCCGCCTCTGCCACAGCCGAATGAGATACTAAAGCCGATTCAATCTCCATAGTACCCAAACGATGGCCAGAAACACTAATTACATCATCTACACGACCCATAACCCAAAAATAGCCATTTTCGTCTCTTCTAGCGCCATCTCCAGCAAAATATAAATACTGCCCATCTTTAGGAGGAATATGTTCCCAATAGGTACGACGAAAACGATCAGGATCTCCATAGACATTACGCATCATTCCCGGCCAAGGATGTTTAATCACTAAATATCCCCCCTCATTGTCAGAAACAGGATTCCCCTCTAAATCTACCACTTCTGGTATAATTCCAGGAAAGGGAAGAGTAGCAGAACCTGGTTTAGTAGGTGTAGCTCCCGGTAGCGGCGTAATCATAATCCCACCCGTCTCCGTTTGCCACCAAGTATCTACAATCGGACAACGTTCTTGCCCAATAACTCGATAATACCACATCCAAGCTTCTGGATTAATTGGTTCTCCCACTGTACCCAAAAGACGTAAAGAAGATAAATTGCGCATTTTCGGGTAATGTTCTCCCATTTTAATAAAAGCGCGAATCGCCGTAGGTGCCGTGTAAAAGATATTTACGCCATATTTTTCAATCACATCCCAAAAACAGCCAGGATTAGAAGGACGGGGAACTCCTTCGTACATAACTGTAGTAGCCCCATTAGATAGAGGTCCATAGACAATATAACTATGACCAGTAATCCAACCAACATCGGCTGTACACCAATACACATCAGTATCTTTAAGGTCAAAGACCCATTTACTGGTAATATGGGAATAGAGATTGTAACCTCCTGTAGTGTGAACTACTCCCTTAGGCTTGCCAGTAGTGCCACTTGTGTAGAGAATAAACAGTAAATCTTCACTATCCATCGGTTCTGCGGGACAATCTGCCGACACCCCCGCTTGTAAATCATGCCACCAGTGATCCCGTCCCGGTTCAAAATGCACTTTTTGTTTAGTTCGTTGTACTACCAATACATTATCTACACTTGGTACACCATCATTAGCCAAAGCTGCATCGACTTGTTCTTTGAGAGGGACGATTTTATCTTTACGCCAACCCCCATCAGCAGTAACTACTAGTTTCGCCTCAGCATCCACTAAACGGTCTTTTAAAGCTTCCGAACTAAAACCCCCAAAAACTACAGTGTGAGGAGCACCAATTCTCGCACAGGCTAACATGGCGATCGCCGCTTCTGGAATCATCGGTAAATATATTCCTACCTTATCCCCCTTTTTTACCCCCAACTGTTTTAAAACATTGGCAAATTGACACACCTCTCTGTGTAACTGAGCATACGTCAAGGTGCGAGAATCTCCCGGTTCCCCCTCCCAGATTAAAGCTGCCTTGTTACGACGCCAAGTCTTGAGATGTCTATCTAAACAATTATGAGATATATTAATCTTTCCCCCTACAAACCACTGAACAAAAGGGGGTTCCCAATTGAGAACTTTATCCCATTTTTGAAACCAATCTAACTCAGAATCAGCTAATTGTGACCAAAAAGTAGCAGGATCTGCTTTTGCTTCTTCCCATAGCTGTTGATACTCTTGTTGGCTTTTGATGGCCGCTTGGTTAGCAAACTCCTGTTGAGGGTTAAACAGACGTTTTTCTTGCAAAATTGATTCGATAGTTGGTTGCGACATATATAAATTTTCCTTGAACTTAAGCTCATGATCAATCATATAGCTTATGTTTGTTGTTTTCAGGGGTCAAATATGTAAAAAAATATGAAGTAAATAGCAAAAAAGAAGCGAAAAAAGTCAAAATATTAAAAAATTATCCAACAAAAAAAATGTTTAACATAATTTTATTAGCAGCAACAAGCACAGCACCCTCAACCTTAGAATGGACACCTAATGTAGCACTAGTTATGATACTTTGCAATATAGTAGCAATTATCATTGGTAAATACGGAATTCAACAACAAAATAGTGGTCCTCAATTACCAGCAGCAGCATTCTTTGGGAATATGGGTTTACCAGGTTTACTGGCTACAACAAGTTTTGGTCATCTAATCGGAGCTGGGGTAATCTTAGGATTAGCCAATTTAGGAGTGCTTTAAAACTTTTAAGGCTAACTTGAAAATACGCTTAAAAATCTCCCGTTAACTAGTGAATACAGTTAACGGGATTTTTTAAAATTCTACATTCGCGCATTTTATTTGACTACATCAGTTACGAATTAGCTAAAAATATAATAAAGAACACTTAACTCATTTTATCTCATAAATTTGCGTAAAATACGGCTATTTCATTGCTTCTGCCTTCTGCCTCCTGCCTCCTGCCTTCTGATATAAAATAAAAGATGTAAAGAAATGTAAGGAGACTTTATGGCAGATCAACTGATTAGAGCCACAGCAGCAGACGGCGGGATTAGAGCCGTAGGAACAATTACAACTCGTACGACACAAGAAGCTCGCGAAAGACATAAACTATCCTATGTAGCTACAGCAGCTTTAGGCAGAGCAATGTCTTCGGGATTATTATTAGCTTCCAGCATGAAAACCGAACAATCTAGAGTAAATATAAGAATAAAAGGTGATGGACCTCTAGGAGGATTATTAGTAGATGCAGGTGTAGACGGTACCGTTAGAGGTTATGTAAATAACCCCAGTGTAGAACTACCACCGAACTCTCGCGGCAAATTAGATGTAGGTGGAGCTGTAGGAAAAGAAGGCTATGTGTACGTAGTCAGAGACTTAGGTTATGGCTATCCCTACTCAAGTACAGTTAAACTAGTATCAGGAGAAATAGGCGAAGATATCGCTAACTATTTAGTTACTTCTGAACAAACACCCTCAGCACTACTAGTAGGTGTATTTGTAGGAGCAGAAGGAGTTACCGCATCAGGAGGGTTATTACTACAAGTTATGCCCCAAGCAGCAAGAGATGAAAATTTAGTCAATTTGTTAGAATCTCGTGTAAGTAAGTTATCAGGATTTACCAATCTTCTGAGAGAATCTTACAGCATACAGGAAATCTTTAAAGAATTATTAGGGGATTTGAGTTTACAGATTTTGCCAGAAGTTCAACTAGTCCGGTTTAATTGTGCTTGTTCTTTTAATCGGGTTTTAGGTGCCTTAAAAATGCTCGGTGAAGCAGAACTACAAGATATGATAGATAAAGATGATGGCGCCGAAGCAACTTGTCATTTTTGTGGTGAAGTCTATCAAGCAAGTAGCGCCGAACTAGCACAGTTAATAGAAGAGTTACGTTGTTAAATGTTAAATTATTAGCAAAAACTAGTAAATAGGCGGCATAAAATAAGAGTGAGTGAAAATCATGAGTCAACCTTCTACAAATCAAGTAAATACAAACGAAGTGAAAAAAGTTAAGTTAAATTATAACTTATGGATTTTTTTGATCTCAACTTTATTGTTAATGGGAGTTTCTGGAGGAGTAGGTTTTGTAGCTACATCAATGATACTTAAACTGCCAAGATCTGAATCCTGTCCTAAAATATACTGGCCCCTCGCTTCAGCTTCCATGCGCCTATATTGTGCCCAGTTAGCCAGTGAACAAAAAACTGTAGAAGGTTGGGTCCAAGCTATAAATATGGTAAAAGTACTACCACCAGAACATATAATTAGACCAGAAGTGAATGAAAATGTAGAAGAATGGGTACAAGGAATATTAGCTGAAGGAGAGCAAAGGTTCCAATCAGGAAAAATAGATGAGGCTATGACTATAGCGGCCAAAGTTCCTGAAGATGTGGCTACTAATTTGCTGGTAGAACAAACTACATCAAAATGGCAGTCAATTTGGTCAGAAGGGGAAACTAGAGAAGAAAAGATTGAAAAATATATAAGTACCGGAAATTGGAGTGGCGCTTTTCGAGAAGCTATACAGTTGACTAATTTGGAAAATCACTATTGGTCAACAGTTAAATATGAAGAAACTCTTAATGAAATTCAAATGGCTAAAACAGAGAGTAGCAAGTTAGACTCAGCCTACGCTTTACTCGAAAAAGGTCAAGTGGATGATATATTACAGGCAATGACAGAAGCCGAAACAATAGATACCTCTAGTTCTGCCTATTCACAAGCTCAATCTATCATCGAACAAGCTCAAAATGATTTACTCAAAATTATCGAAAGTAAAATACAACAAAGAGACTGGCAATCATTAGAAATTACCCTAGGGAAAATAACTGAAAAGGCAGAATTAACGGGTAATGTAGAAGATTGGTATCAGTTAGCTAAAGCAGGGACAACCGCCAATGAGGGGACGGTAAAAGCTATAGGAGAAGCTATAGTAGAAGCAGAAAAAATCCCCGCATCTAGTCCAATTTACTATGAAGCTCAAAAACTAACCAGACGCTGGAAACTAGAAATAGAAGACCTACAAGAACTGAACGCCGCCAGAAATATCGCCCAACAAGGCAGAATACAAGATTTAGAAGCAGCGATCGCCACCGTAGCATCAATACCTGTATTTCATCCGCGCTACCAAGAAGCTCAAACGGAAATAAGTCGCTGGACTCGTGAAATCCAAGTGATCGAAGATAGACCTATACTTAATAAAGCTCAACGATTAGCAGCAGCTCAAACTATACAAGGCTGGCAAGCAGCAATCATTGAAGCTACTAAAATAACCCCAAATCGCCCTCTATATCCCCAGGCACAAAATATTATTCAACAATCTCGTCAGAAAATACAATATAGTCAAGATCGCCCCATTCTTGACCAAGCTATTAGTTTAGCTAATCAAGAAAACTGGTCGGCTGCGATCGCTAAAGCTAGAGAAGTTAGTTCCCAACGCTCACTCTATGCTGAAGCCCAAGAAAAAATTAGAACTTGGCAAGAGCAACTTCAAGCACAAGAAAATCTTCAAGAAGCTTATAGTCTTGCTGCAAGTAAAACAGCAGATGGTTTAATCCAAGCAATTAACCTAGCAAGTCAAATACCTAATTATGCGGCAGTTAAACCTAGTAGTAATCAAGCTATTAACCAATGGGCTGAAGATTTATTGGTAATCGCGGAGGAAACTTCTAACTCTTCCCTCGATGAAGCAATTAATCTAGCTGCTGCTGTACCTAAGGGGACTACGGCCTATAACTCCGCTAGAACTTATATGGAAATTTGGAGAAAAAGAAAGTCTCAGTCTCCTCTAATTTGGACAGAATCCGATGAATAAACAAAAAAAATGTATTGGTATCAAGGCAAATTATACAAACAAACTTCTTTATCAATAGAAATCAATGACCCGGGTTTACTCTATGGGGCTACCGTATTTACCACTATGCGCGTCTATGAACAGTCTTTAGCCCATCCTTTGACTCATTGGTCAAGTCATCGAAAACGTCTGGAAAATAGCCTCAAAATCCTCAATTGGAGTAACCCTAATTGGGAACTCCTACACCAGGGAGCAGCAATTCTCGCTCTTAATTATCCAGTGCTCCGTATAACTATATTTCCCGATGGAAGAGAATTAATTATAGCCCGATCACTCCCCCAAAACCTCTATCAATGGCAACAACAGGGAATAACCGCTCTTGTCACTCCTCACTCCCCCTACTATCGTTATCTACCTGCCCATAAAACCGGGAATTATTTAGGCGCTTGGCTGGCTACACAACAGGCAGCAAATTTAAACGCTCAAACCGCAATTCTCACCGACAGTCAAGGTAATTGGCTAGAAACCAGCACCGGCAATCTCTGGGGTTATGCTGCTAATTGTTGGTATGTAACCCCTATCACCAACGACTTGTTACCAGGAATTATGCAGCAACATCTGATGGAGTGGTTAAAAACTCAAGGCATAACAGTTATAGCTAAAACTTGGTCTCTAGATTGGGTAAAAAAATTAGAAGCGATCGCCTATACTAATAGTGTTTTTGAAGTTATTCCTTTTCGCCAAATAGATACAGAAACAGGCATAATTAAATTAAATCCTCAACTACCTGCTTTTAGTAATTTAAGGGCTTATTTCTCCAGGAAAAACCAGTGAAACTAGGATTTTCAACTTAGACTCAGAATTGGAATCAAAAAAACCCATAACCAGCTTAGTAGGCTGCTAACTACTAAGTGTAATGCACCATAATATTTTACTAATAAAAGAAAAATTAAGGAGTTTTTAAGTGCGATCGCCTATTTTCTCTTCAAATCCTCTTTTTACTACTATTTCATACATAAATAATTCAGATTGTGGAGGTTGGGCCCCAATACTGCTAGGTTAAGAAGATTATCTGTTGAGACTGCAAGGGAGCACCGGAGCAGGGGGCGGGGGAGAAAGCCGAAAATCCCTCTCCCTGCTTCGGTCTCAGAAGCTCCTCTGCTTGCCTCAAAGAAAAGTCAAAATCCAAAACCTACGCAGTATTGGGTTGGGCCCTTGGCAACGAAACCCAACAAAACAACTCCGCATTCTCCCACGGTT
>NZ_JALKVM010000090.1:0-3315 GCF_057440575.1 Johannesbaptistia floridana | reverse complement strand
ACAGAATGCCAATTTAGTGGGTGCCAATTTACAAAATGCCCATTTACAGAATGCCAATTTAGTGGGTGCCAATTTACAAAATGCCCATTTACAGAATGCCCATTTACAGAATACCAATTTAGAGGGTGCCCATTTAGAGGGTGCCCATTTAGAGGGTGCCAATTTAGTGGGTGCCAATTTACAATCTGCTTATTTACAGAATATCAATTTACAGAATGCCCATTTACAGAATACCCATTTACAGAATACCAATTTAGAGGGTGCCAATTTAGAGGGTGCCAATTTACAAGGTGCCAATTTACAATCTGCTTATTTACAGAATATCAATTTAGAGGGTGCCAATTTAGAGGGTGCCAATTTAGTGGGTGCCAATTTAAAGGGTGTTAAACTAGACTCCAAAACCCATATAGAGGAAAAATGGCGTCAGGTTTGGGATATTGTTAATAATCCCACTCCCCAAAGAGATTTACAAGATGCTTATTTACAAGGTGCTAATTTAAGGTATGCCCATTTACAGTTTGCCAATTTACAGTCTGCCAATTTACAGTTTGCCAATTTACAGTCTGCCAATTTACAGTCTGCCAATTTAGAGGGTGCCAATTTACAGTCTGCCAATTTAGAGGGTGCCAATTTAGAGGGTGCCAATTTACAGTCTGCTGATTTAGAGGGTGCCAATTTACAATCTGCTGATTTAGAGGGTGCCAATTTACAATCTGCCAATTTACAGGGTGTTGAATTAGACTCCAAAACCCATATAGAGGAAAAATGGCGTCAGGTTTGGGATATTGTTAATAATCGCACTCCCCAAAGAGATTTACAAGGTGCCCATTTACAGAATGCCAATTTAGTGGGTGCCTATTTACAGTCTGCTGATTTAGTGGGTGCCAATTTAAAGGGTGCTAATTTACATGGTGCCAATTTAAAGGGTGCCAATTTAAAGGGTGCCAATTTACAGTCTGCCAATTTAGAGGGTGCCAATTTAGAGAATGCCAATTTAGAGGGTGCCAATTTAGTGGGTGCCAATTTAAAGGGTGCCAATTTAAAGGGTGCCAATTTAGTGGGTGTTAAACTAGACTCCAAAACTCATATAGAGGAAAAATGGCGTAAGGTCTGGTATATTGTTAATAATCCCACTCCCCAAAAAGATTTACAGAATGCCGATTTACAGGGTGCCAATTTAAGGTATGCCGATTTAGAGGGTGCCGATTTAAAGGATGCCAATTTAGTGGGTGCCGATTTAGAGGGTGCCAATTTACAGGGTTCCAATTTACAGTCTGCTGATTTACAGGGTGCCAATTTAGAGGGTGCCAATTTACAGGATGCCAATTTAGAGGGGGCCAATTTAGTGGGTGCCAATTTACAGTCTGCCCATTTAGGGGGTGCCAATTTAACGGATGCCAATTTAGAGGGTGCCAATTTACAACGTGCCAATTTAGTGGGTGCCAATTTAGAGGGTGCCAATTTAAAGGATGCCGATTTAGAATGGGATGATATCCCCCCATTCTAGATAAATACCTAGACATCTTCTGATAGCTAAGGAGACGGATTTAATTGAAAAAAGTATTAAATTGAAGAAATTAAGTCAATTAGACATAGGGGAGATCTCATATCAAAGCACTTGTGTGCTTTGATATGAGAGAAGGAAAAGGACTAGGAGAAGAGAAAAGTTTTATATTTTGTCCTAACAGTCATGGCGACTGCTATAGATTGCCACCTCTGCCGTCTGCTACTAATAACACACTGTGATCGCGTGCAATCCCCACAGAATGAATGCAAATTATATGTTATAGTTTACAGAAGAGAAGATATACATGGTTTTGTGCCTTCGCCCTTCCCCCCAACTCCCGCGCCCCCCCACGATAATAAGGGAGATGTGCTTGTGGGGATGTTTTATTAAAAGTTAGCTTTGAGTATCCCACCCATTCTCCTGCTTTTTTCCAGCCTAGACGCTCTCCAAAAATATGATAGAGGGAGGAATCGAAGCTTCCTGGAGTTCCACCGCAGTCTATCCATATTTGCTTTTGCAGAGAAAAACCGAAATGACCTCCACTATATTTTACCCATAGTTGGTCGATTATTTTTAACTCTGAGGGAGGAAAATTACAACAATCATTAAAATCCAAATAACCTCGTGATTCTCTGCCCATTATAGCTAACATTAATTGATATGTTTCTTCATCTGCTTCCTTCCAGTTACTTTGTGTAAGTAACTGGTCTAACTTAGTATAGTCTATACCTCTTTCGCTCTTAGTTACTTTCTCTACTTCAGGCTCAAGAATATCATCTTCATTTACTTGTAAATCATCAGAAACTACTGCTAATTCATTTAATAATAACCAATCCTCCAGTAATCTTCTCATTAAGGTTAAACCTTCATCCAATTGTATACCTTCGGCTAGTTGATAGGTTGAAATATTTTTAGTAATTAAATTTTTGAGACTTTCTAAATGTTCAAGAGTTTTTATCGGATTATTATCAATACTGAATCTCTTTAGTTGTTGTAAACCTGGGAGAAAACTCATATTGTCTATTTTGTTATTGTCTAAATATAATTCTTTTAGTTTGGTTAGTTGTACTGGAGTAGATAATCTTTTGGCTTCTATTTGGTTATTTTTCAGACTCAGATATTCTAATTGACTTAAGTTATAGAGAAAATTATCAATCTGAGTAATTTGGTTATTATTAGCTGAGAGTCTTTGTAATTGTCTGAGATTGGCTATGGCAGTTAAATCTGAAATTTGATTGCTATCTAAAGATAATTCTTTTAACTTAGTTAAGTTTCTCAACTCCTCTACACTAGTGATTGAGTTGTGATTGAGTGATAATATCTCTAACTGGGTTAATTTACCTAAAGCAGAAATATCATTGAGCTGATTATTATTTAAATTAAGTATTTTTAATCTTACCAATCCTTGTAAACTTTCTAAATTCTCCAGATTGCTATTACTGAGTATTAAAGTTTCTAAGTTTTCTAAACTAATAATTTTTTCTAACTGATTCTGGGGCAATTTATTACAACTTAAATCGAGACTGATTAAATTAGTAAAATGTTCTATTCCTGATAGATCATGAATCCATCTGTTAGCTAAATTAAGTTCTTTTATCTCTCTTACCCTTTTGTAGGTTAATTCTTGTCCATAGGGTAAATTAAGAGAATCATGTATGGCTTTTTCTAATTCTAAATCTAAATCCCAAAGAAGATCGGTATCTGAATAGTTATTATCTTGATTATTACTTGTTACAGCAACTGATTGATTACCTAGAGAATTACGTATAGCTTCTTCTAGTTTTAATTCTAAATCCGAGAGCATATCG